>JAUHQH010000100.1 GCA_030408485.1 Candidatus Neptunichlamydia sp.
GAGATGTGTATAAGAGACAGGATGATCTGCTCGCCTATAAGTCGAGGGGTTCATTAGAGGGAGAGGGCTGTTTAGAATTAAAGAGATTTAGAGACTTACCGATTACAAAAGTTTTGGGTTTGGAAAAAATAGGTCCTTTTGGACGGTTTTTGATAGATTTTATAGTTTTTAAGTGTTGAGAACTGAAAAATCCAGCTCATTGTGACGCATCTCTCCCTATGAGAGAATCAAATTTGGAGGGTCTAGAACTGCGAGCCTCTTTAAGTTGTAACAAAATGGACCTGCATAAAGCTTGCAAACTGATTTTTCGCAATTCCTCAATAGCGAACTCTCTTTTCTCTTTGTGAAAAACCCTGTTCATAAGGAGCTCTTAGAAAGCTATACTAGCGGTCTTGATCTTTGTTTTTGCCTTCACATTATTCTTTTTGATGGCACCTAAATGGCCCTCCTTTGCCTTGGCTATTCTAGGCGCGGGACTTAAACTACAATATCCCTTGTCCATATAGCTAGCTCCCTGGGAGGGACATAGATGCTTAAAACCTGAAGCATCTGCGATATTTAGCTGGAGTAATTGCAACCTTATTGATAAGACCGGTCTGCGTATCTATGCTGGTATGGTGCTTATAACCATACCAGTATTTATTCTTTCCTTGCTAAGACATCCTTTAAAAACACTCCTGTTACTTTTTCAAAATACTTGATACGAGACTCAACACAATCATCTTTTCTTAGATCTGTAAGGAAACTTGTTACGTCTAAAATTTGTAAACGTATGGCCCGTCTAAGGTTTATTTTCATTTTAACAATCTGATCTTTAACTGTTTCTTCATCTTTTAACACAAGATTTACAAGAGAACCTACATTAAAAGGGGCATGGTACCTACCTATACCCGGAATATCAAGTGGTTTATTCAAATGTGAGAGAAGCTCCTTGAGTAACTTAGCCGTATTTAGCTCTAATCGAGGTAATATAGTCAACTTCAATATGCTTTTGCGAATCTTTGCTATATATTGATCAATACATTCATCGATTAAAGGAAATTTAACATTCTCAACATGAGGAAAAGAGTATTTAAGCGCATATTCCGCATCTGCCGTGAACTGTCCCTTCTCATCCACACCTCTGAAATCCATTCTAAAACATGACAGCCCTACTTTCTCTCTTATTTTAAAGCAGTCATCCAACTCCTTCTGAGAAATTTGAAAAATCGCCAGGATTTGTTCAGTAATTGCTTCCCGTTCTTCTGGAAACAAAAATTTACCAGTATAAGGGTCAGAAAAACCTTTGTTTCTAGCTCTTAGAATTAACATCATAAAAAACTTTGCATTTGTGACATAATGTGGAAGATAAATCATTTGAGGTGACTGAAGCTTCTCTGGAGAAAGATCCTCTTGCATTAAGGGATCCACATCTTTTTGAAAGTTACATACTCGTTGATCTTTTGAACGCTCAACCACAATATCATAGGGGCAATCAGAACGTTTTTTAATGATATACTCTCGACAGAAAGTAGCAATGTCATGAGAAATAAGAAATCCGCAAATAGGAGAAGTCATAGAAAAAACCATCCTATTTACCTCAAAGTAAGGACGTGTCTTCCAATAGACAAGCACAGCAACACCTATGCAAGTAGGAAAGCAAACGGCAAAAATAGAAAGGAAAATCCTTTGTTCTTTATTTCTTAAAAGAGTGAATTGATTGATTTTTTTTGCAGAATAGAAATAGGGGTCGTTTACACTCGTATGGTG
>JAUHQH010000101.1 GCA_030408485.1 Candidatus Neptunichlamydia sp.
AGATGTGTATAAGAGACAGTGATATAACAAAGGAAACATAAGTGACGACCCATTTTGAACCAATCCGAAGTGATGAAAAAGAGGGGAAATCCAAACCTTTTGATGCAAAGATAGAGGAGCTACTCTTAAAAAAGCGGCGCATCTTTTTTTCTACAGCAGTTTCCGATGAAAGCGCTAAAGATGCTATTAGAAAACTATGGTATCTAGAGCATACTGATCCAGGAAAGCCGATCCTTTTTGTGATTAATTCTCCTGGAGGGTCTGTCGATTCTGGTTTTGCGATTTGGGATCAAATCATGATGATCACGTCCCCTGTAACAACACTTGTTACAGGGCTTGCTGCATCGATGGGGTCTCTTTTGAGCTTGGCAGCGGCTCCAGGTAAACGGTTTGCAACAAAAAATGCCCGTATTATGATTCACCAACCATTGATTTCTGGTGTGATTCAAGGACAAGCAACTGATTTAGAAATTCAAGCAAAAGAGATCATCAAAACACGGAAGCAAATCGTAGATGTCTATGCCAAGGCAACAGGGAAAAATCCTGAATTGATCGAAAAGACCATTGATCGTGACACTTGGATGAGTGCAAATGAAGCTAAAGATTTTGGTCTTTTAGATGGAATCATGACCTCTTATAAAGAGCTTGGTTTTGAATAGACTTTTTTCGGAGCTCGTTTTGGTTGAAAAAATGGGCGACGTTTTGAGCAGATTTTTTGTGAAATTTTGAAAGCATATGAGGTACATATGGTTGAAAGATCTCATAAAGAAGATACCAAAAAGCGCCATTATAAAAATCGAATGGAGCTCGAAAAGAAATCTAAGGAACTCATCTTTTCAAAATATCAAGGAACGGGAAACGACTTTATCCTGATCGATGATCGAGATAAGACTTTTCTTATTCACGCTGAAAAAATCTCAAAACTTTGCCATCGTCAATATGGAATTGGCACTGATGGCCTTATTCTCCTTCAACCTTCGGTCGAAGGGGATTTTTCCATGCGAATCTTTAATCAAGATGGATCAGAAGCTGAAATGTGTGGCAATGGTCTCCGTTGTTTGATCCAGTTCTTAATTGATCTTGGAGAAAAAAAGAGAGAGTTCTCTATTGAAACTCAGAAAAAAATCTATGCATGCGAAATAAAAAATGGGTCCATTTATGTCGATATGGGAGTTCCCAATATTCTTGAAAAAAAAGGCTCAGAGATGCTTCTAGAGGTAGGTGTTCCCCATCTTGTAAACTTTGTCGATGAACTTTCTCGGTTTGATAGGGAAGCCAAGAAACGTTTTTACATTATCGGTGTAAATATCAACTATGCTAGGATTGAACCCTTCAACACAATCCACATGCGCACTTTTGAAAGAGGTGTAGAAGATGAAACTCTCTCATGTGGGAGCGGCGCAACGGCTGTTTGCATGGCTGCTTGGAAACAGTTTGGAATCACTGGATCTATAAAAATTGTTTTTGGGTCAGGAGAAAAACTCCAGTTTGAAGTATTAACAGAAAATCAAAGACTCAAAGGCATTACGATGATAGGAAATGTAAGGCACGTCTTTGATGGAAAGGTTCGATTATGAAAATTGGAATTCCCTAAGAAATAAAAGATCGATGAATATCGAGTGGGTGCTACTCCTGCAATGGTGAAGGCTCTGCGAAAAGTGAGGCATGAAGTTCTCGTTCAAAAAGATGCAGGAAGTAAGATTGGTTTTGAGAATGAAGATTATGAAAATGCTGGGGCAACAGTTGTATCAGGACCTGAAAAAGTTTACACTGCTGATATGATTATCAAGGTCAAAGAATCCCAACCCAGTGAGTACCCCCTTCTCAAAGAAAATCAAATCCTCTTTTGTTATCTCCATTTGGCACTAGATCCTAAGCAAACTGAGGCCTTATTAAAACAGAAAGTTGTGGGAATTACTTTTGAAACAGTTGTCGATTGTAAAGGGCGTCTTCCCCTTTTAACGCCGATGAGTGAAGTTGCAGGACGGATTTCAATTCAAGCTGGTGCAAATGCTCTTCATATGGTATCAGGAGGAAGAGGAATTCTCCTCGGTGGGGTTCCTGGGGTATTATCGCCTGGAAAAGTGGTGATTATTGGCGGGGGAATTGTAGGGACTCAAGGAGCAAAAATGGGAGTTGGTTTAGGTGCAGATGTCACAATACTGGATACCAATTTGCAAAGGCTTCGTGAGCTTGATGACCTATTCGAGGGAAAACTAAGAACACTCTACTCTACCCATGTGACTATTGAAGAAGAATTGATGAATTGTGATTTAGTTGTGGGAGCTGCTTTGATTCCAGGAAAACTTACTCCGAAATTGATCACAAAAGAGATTGTTAAAAAGATGAAGCATGGGTCTGTCATTGTTGATGTTGCAATTGATCAGGGAGGATGCGCCGAAACCTCTTGCTCCACTACTCACTCGGATCCTATCTTTTTTCATGATGACGTTGTACATTATTGTGTTGCAAATATGCCTGGAGCTTGTGCAAGAACAGCAACGATTGCATTAACAAATAGTGTTCTTCCTTATGCTTTAGGAATTGCCGAGGTGGGATATAAAGAAGCACTTCTTTCTGATCCTCTTTTAAGGTCGGGGATGAATGTTTGTTTAGGAAAAGTAACAAATGAGCATGTGGCTCATGATTTAAATTATGATTTCCATGATCCAGAAGAGGTATTAAAGAGTCTGTGAATTCTCCTTTTGAGGAAAATCATCAAGAAGAAGGCGACACTCTCATCAAAACAGGTGATGTTAAGAGTATTGTTTTTTCTGGTGGAACCTATCAAGTAGAAGTCCATGATCCAAAACTCGAAGAAGAGTTCTGGCCGTTTTTACAGATCGGAGATGAAGGAGATGTCAAAGATGCTTTTTGCACATGTTCTGAAGCAGAACAAAAACGCTCTTGCCCTCATCTTGCTGCTGCCTATTCGAAGATTATTAAAGAAGATCTCCTTCACATACGTTTTTCCGACTCCTTTTGGAATAAACTCTGCATGATGTCTTTTAAACGTCATGGCGTAGATCCTAAGGTTTTAGAAAAAAAAGGAGAGAATGAGTACGTTTGCAAAGCAGAAAGTAGTGGTGAGGTCCTTTTTTCTCTTAAAGTCAAAACAAATGAAGGGAAAAATCTTTTAGATGAGATGGTTTTTGATCGTCCTGAAGAAACGGAAGAGACATCATTAAAATTTTCTAATCTCCCTCCTGAAGAATTAGCCTTATGGAAAAGAGGAACGCCAACACAAGAGCTTCAATATGAACTTTCGCTTTGGTCTGAACTTGCAAAATGGATGATTCTTCAAGAAGAATTTGGAATTAATTACTCTATTGATTTTAGTCTTTCTGAACATACCCTTCCCAAAAAAGTTACGTTGAATTTTAAAGATTTAGAGTTCCAATTCTATATTGCAGAAGTTAATTGGAAAGATATTATTCCGTCATTAAGGCAGGTTAAGTCTTCTCTATCTGTTCATGAGTTTCGCGATGTAATGGTTCAAAAGATGAGCTATGATCCTAAAGCAAAACAGCTTCATATCTCATCAAAACCTCTTGAAGATAATAGGGGAAAAGATGGTGTTAAAGTTGGAGAATGGGAATTTTTCCCTGAAAGTGGTTTTTTCCCTGCAACAGCAAGCCCCTTATTAAAGAAGAAAGTGGTTCCGCAGAATAAATTGGGTGAATTTCTTCAACAAAACTTTAAAACTGTTCAAAAATCCTTAGAAGGAACCACTCTTTCTCGAGAAGCAGTGACACCTCATTATGAACTTTATTTCGATGAGAAAAAATGCCTTCATGTGATTTGTTATGCTTTTGAAAAAGGAGACCTTCAACAAGAAGGAACGGCTTTTTTCCATCCTTGGGTTTATGTCGAAGGGCGAGGGTTTTTTCCGATGAAGGAAACCCTTTTTGAAAAGACTGAGAGTATTATCCCTCCTGAAAAAATCGGGGACTTTATCAATCAACATCGATTATGGCTCAATGAATATGACGGTTTTCAGATTCACCTTTCCAATGTTGAATTCCGCCTCACCTATTCGTTTGATCTAAAGAGTCTGGTTTTCGAAAGTGAATCAGAAGCATTCGAAGGGAGTGATGAGATTCTCGACTTTGGGGATTGGCTCTATATGAAAGGGAAGGGATTTTACAAAAAAGTGCGCGCTCGAGGTTTGGGGCAAATCTCTCCTGGCAAAAGAATCAAAGCAAAAGAGATCCCTTTATTCATTCATGAAAATCTAGAAGAACTCGAACAAATCAAAAACTTCTTATGTGCCACCTGTCCATTGGAAAAAGCAGGGCTTAATATCTCAATGGATGAGAAAAGTCAGATCATTGTTGAACCTCAATATTTTTATCGTCCAGAATATCAAGGGAAAGAGATTCATTTTTTTGGTGATTTCGCCTATGTAGCAGGAGAAGGTTTTTCAGAGATTCCTCTTCCTACGCGGCTGCCAGAAAAATATCGGGAGAAAGCGATTATCGATGAAGCAGGAGAACCTCTTTTTATTATGATGGAGCTGAGGAAGCTAAAGTCATTTATCATTAAGATTGACCGTCGTTTAAAGCGTCCTTATAACCTGACACTTAAAGTGAATCATATTCATAAGACTGAAGGGAAGGAATGGGAAGTTGAACTTGCATATGTGAGTGAATTTGGGGAAGAAAGCTTAAACAAGATTAAGGAGAGTATTGACCGGCATCGCTCTTATGCAATTACTGAAGCAGGACTTCTTTTCTTTAAAGATCCTTGTTTTAATTGGCTCCGCGAATTGGGGACGACTGAAGAGAAGATGACATTTTCTACCCTTGAGTGGATTTGCCTTAGAACTTTCGAAAATATACAAGAGCCTAAAGAAGATAGTGAGGAAGCCCAAAAAACACGCGCTTTATTAGAAGAATTTGATACTTTTGAAACAGAAGGTATTTTAAATACCCAAGGACTTCAGAGTACCCTTCGTCCTTATCAGGAAGTTGGTGTTAAATGGCTGTGGTTTCTTTATTCCTCCGGTTTATCAGGACTTCTTTGTGATGATATGGGACTAGGAAAGACTCACCAAGTCATGGGACTTTTAGCAGCTTCAAGAAATGCAAGAGGAGAAAAGAAACTCCAATATCTTGTCGTTTGTCCTACTTCTGTTCTTTATCATTGGGAAGAGCTATTGCAAAAGTTTCTTCCAGATTTCAAAGTTGTTGTCTTTTATGGGGCCCAGAGAACGCTTAAATCTTTTAACCAAACTGCAGATATTCTTTTAACATCATACGGGACTCTTCGAAGTGAGAGAGAGTTGCTATCAACCCTTGAATTTGATATCGCGATTTTGGATGAAATCCAGATCGCAAAAAATGCTCAATCACAAACCCATCAAACCCTTTCCATCCTTCGAGCAAAAACAAAGATCGGTCTTTCTGGAACACCCATTGAAAATCGATTGCTTGAGCTAAAGGCTCTTTTTGATATTGTTCTTCCGGGCTACATGCCAAAAGCTTCGATTTACCGTGAACTCTTTATCAATCCCATTGAAAAATTCCACGACCAAGAAAAAAGAGCTCTTCTTTCTCGGTTAATCCATCCTTTTGTTCTTCGAAGAAAGAAAAGTGAAGTTCTCCATGACCTCCCAGAAAAGATCGAAGAGATCGCCCATTGTTTCTTGTCTGAAGAGCAACGGACACTCTATAAAGATGTTGTTAAAAAATCACAGGAAACACTTCTCAAAGATATTAAAAATTCTGAAAAAGATGTTCCCTATATGCATGTCTTTGCGCTGCTAAATACCCTCAAGCAGATTTGTAACCACCCTGCAC
>JAUHQH010000102.1 GCA_030408485.1 Candidatus Neptunichlamydia sp.
ACAATAAACCTCGAAAAGTGCTAAAATTCTGGGCACCGCTCGAGGTTTTTACTCAGTTTAGTAAAAAGGATACTGTTGTCATACTTCATAATTGAATTGGCGGGCTAAAATTGCTTTTTCGATCTTACTAACCAACATGTGGTTAGCTTCGATATCCAAAAGTAATTTTATAAAGAAAAACTCTGCGCCACTTCTTACATTATTTTTGATAAATGGTATAAATCGTGTCGTATAGTATTTTTAATTTAAATTTTTACTGGTCGTAATGCGAAAAGGAATTGACAGAATAGAAAGCTTACGCTACGATGCGTCCTTTCACTCTCTATTGGTAATTTACGGAGGAACGGATAAAGATGTACGGGATTATTCAAACCGGCGGTAAGCAATACCGGGTTGAAAAGGGAGATCAAATTGAAGTCGAACTACTCGGCACTCAGAGTGGAGCGGTCGAATTTAAAGAAATCCTAATGATTAATGACGGGAAAAAAGCTCACATAGGAACCCCTCACGTGGCAAAATGCCTCGTTAAGGGAGAAGTTGTGGAAGAAACGAAAGGACCAAAGGTTATTTCTTTCAAATACAAAAGACGAAAGAACTACCGCCGTAAGGTTGGTCACAGACAAAAGTATGTTGTTGTAAAAATTACTGACATTGAAAGGAACTAAGAATGGCACATAAGAAAGGTCAAGGATCGAGTAGAAATGGACGTGATTCGAATGCACAACGCCTCGGCATCAAAGCAACACATGGTGAATTTGTCACTGCAGGAAGTATCTTGGTACGCCAACGGGGAACTAAGTGGCACCCAGCAAAAAATGTGAAGCAAGGAAAAGATGATACCCTCTTTTCACTGATTGATGGGATCGTTCAATTCCGCAAAGGAAAGAATACCTTCGTATCTGTTGCTCCTGCAAAGTAGTTTTTAGAATTACTAACGTTTATTTAAGGGATTATGCTCTTCATTTTTTGAAGACCCTCTGTTTATTTGTTATGTTTACAGATTCAGTTAAAATGAAACTTAGTGCTGGTAAGGGGGGCAATGGAACCATTGCCTGGCGCCGGGAAAAATATATCCCAAAGGGTGGGCCCTATGGCGGTAATGGTGGTAATGGCGGCTCGATCATTATCAAGAGTGACCCCCAAGTTTTTTCCCTTGATGAATATCGCAATCGACGTCTTGTTTCTACTGAAAATGGAAGACCGGGTGGCGCAAACAATCGACATGGGCGCAATGGAAAAGATCTGATCATCAAGGTTCCTTGTGGAACGTTGATTCTTGATGCTGAAACTGGTGGACTTCTTTATGAATTAACTAAACCTGAAGAAGCGTTTCTTATCTGTTCAGGAGGACGTGGTGGAAAAGGAAATACTTTTTTTAAGACCTCAACCAATCAAGCGCCTGCCAAAGCAACTCCTGGAAAAGAAGGAGATGTAAAAGATGTTAGGTTTGAGCTCAAACTGATTGTAGATGTGGGTTTCATGGGTTTTCCGAATGCAGGAAAGTCCACTCTCCTTTCAAAACTTGCAGCGATTGAAGTCAAAACTGGAGCTTATCCTTTTACCACTTTGAAGCCTAATTTAAGCTATATTGAGTTTGATGATTTTTCCCGGGTTTACTTAGCTGATATTCCTGGGATCATTCCCGATGCGCATAACGACCGCGGGTTAGGACTTTCTTTCTTAAAGCATGTCGAACGTAGCTCAACCCTGATTTATATTATCGATATCTCTGGAGAAGAAGGGCGAGACCCTTTTAGAGATTTTCAAATTCTAAGGGATGAAGCAAAAGCTTATTCTCCTGCAATTTTAAACAAACCCTTCCTTGTTGCTCTCAATAAAGTCGACAAGGAAAGCAACGAAAACCTCCAAGCTTTTAAAGAGAAATACCCTTTTGATCCTGAAACTCTCTTTGAAATCTCTGCATTAGAAGAAAAAGGACTTGCCCCTTTCATCGAAAAAATGCGCTTTCTAGCCCAAGCAAACGGAAAAAAATATCATTGATCTTTTGCTCTTTTATTGAGTAAGAGATCATGAGTTGGAACATCTACAAATGGTTAGAAGGAGCAATTGCTTCTAACGAAGCAATCTCTAATATGAATGATTTTCTATTTGACCTTGACTTTGTAAATAACGGACAACTTTCTTACTATCATCAACTTTTTTTGGCCTATGGGACTCATTCAGAGTTAATCCTTGCTCCTAAAACGCTCGCAAAAGTTTTAGAGAAGATCAATAAATTTTTTTGATGAGGACAAGAAAAGTGTGGCCGGAGCCAGAATCGAACTGGCGACACAAGGATTTTCAGTCCTCTGCTCTACCAACTGAGCTACCCGGCCAATGGGCAACAGTGTAAGATAGCTAGTAGGCAATGTTAGAGTTTTAGAAGATTTATCGCAACGACTTTCGCTGTTGCTTTAGTTCTTCCTATGGAAGCCTTCATCGTTATTAGGCTCTTTACATCAATTGATTACACGCCCTAGTTCAAACCCTTGTCAAGAGCAATCATGTCTTTAAGGATTTCAACAGACTCTTGAATTTGGAGATCGTTGACCCCATAATTCTCTTTGAGAAGATTATTCCGTGACTCCCCTTTTGCTTTTTTAGGGCGGTATCTATTTCCTACTTTAAGAAAGAACTGATAGTTTTGATTATTCTCAATTCGTTCTCGGCTATTTTTGATCAAAGTAGGAAGCATTTGTCTCCAGGAAGTTTCGCGTGGTTTAAGGTAAGGAACTGTAAACCGAGATACATCCCGATAAGATCCCTGCTTAATATTCAT
The DNA here is from genome assembly GCA_030408485.1 of Candidatus Neptunichlamydia sp. Classification (GTDB taxonomy): domain Bacteria; phylum Chlamydiota; class Chlamydiia; order Chlamydiales; family Simkaniaceae; genus Neptunichlamydia. The sequence goes on from JAUHQH010000102.1 coordinate 2,780, forward strand.
CAGAGAATGAAAAATATTCCCGCTTAGATGATCATTGGCAATAGGAAACTCTAAGTATTTTTCTCCAATATTATAAGGAGAAAAGGCTGTTGGGACAAGGATATCTCCTTGAACCCCCTGAATCTGCGGCGATCGTCCTGATGCTGTATAATAGCGTCCAACAGTGACTTTAAAAAAGACTTTAGCTCTTTCATCGGTAATGGTTTGGAACTGCATCGTTCCCTTGCCATATGAGCGTTCATCTCCCACAATTAAGGCGACTCCATAGTCTTGCAAAGCTTGGGCAACAATTTCTGCAGCTGAGGCTGAGGCTTTTGAAATAAGGATCAAGACAGGCCCATCGAAAAATTGGCGTCCGTCTACATCTCGTGCATAACTCACCTCTCCATCCGCATACTTAGAAATGACGATGAGCCCCCCATTGATAAAGAGAGAAGAAACTTTAATTGCTTGACTCAGGAATCCCCCTGAGTTTTCTCGGAAATCTAAGACAATTCCCTGCAAATTTCCATCTGCTTTTAATGAGCGGAGAGCCTCGCGCAGGTCATGAGCAACACTAATTTTCCCGCCATTGTCATAAAAAGCTGGAACATCAATCTTTCCAATGATTCCATCTGCATAAGGTTCATAAGAAAAAGTGATTCTTTCATCATCCATTGAAATCTTTTCACGAATAAGATCAACATGGATCATTTGCTCGCTACGTTTTACCCCTAAAGTAATCTTAGACCCCGCTTTTCCCTTCATCATTTCGAGGAACTGTTCAAACGTTAGATCATCTACCCTTTGATAATTAACAGCGACAAGGAGATCTCCTATTCGAATATTCCCATTCTTTGAGGCAGGTCCATTAGGGACAAAATCTGTCACATAGATTCCATCAAAGTCTTCTCGGAAAACAATTCCTACACCTGAAAACTCCTTTTTAAGGATAGTTCGGATTTCATAAGCCTCTCTAGGACTATAGTATCCTGTATGAGCATCTAAACATTTTGCCATTGCTTTAAGCATATGAAAAGTCAAAAGATGCTCCGTATCACCTAAGTACTCCTCTTCAAAAGTAAATGTCTTCTTTGACCGATGGTTTAAGATTTTTTGGATCAATTGAGGAGTGACTGATCCACCTTTTCTCGATCGAAGATGCGATTTTACCTCCAAAATCAACCGTTCATAAATCCTATTTTTCAACTCTTTTTCATCAGAAGGGTAACTCGAATAGGATGAAGGTACAGAGCGCTTTAGCACCCCTTCTCCTTTATTAATCAATCTGTCAATCTGCTGATGCCGAATCTTCTGAGCTCTCCGAATGGCTCGCTGGATGGTAAAGTTGAGATTCCAGTATTGAGGAAATTGATCCTGGTGATAATAATGAATCAACTCGCGAACCTTTCTAGGTGAAACTCCAAGATAGGCTTCTGCTTCACTTTTTAAAAGATAGATACGATTAGGATCAAACTGTTCAATATAGATTTTTAATGAGCGCTTAGCAATAATTGGAGAAAACTCTTTATTTTCAACGTGATAAGTAAACATTTTATCCATTATAGGACGGACATCCTTTAGCGAAAGGGTAAAATCCTCGCTTGCAAACCCCGAAAGACCAAAGGATAAAAGTATGATCAGCCTAAATAAAAAAATCCTTCCCATAATCCCCTTCTTATATTATTTTTGATAGATGGTATTATTCCCTCACCATACTTATTGATAAATTAAATGCTCGAAATTTTTATAAATTAATAATATAAACATAATATTTAATTATTTAATATATAAGACACAGAGAAGAAATTATTAGAATTGCAACTTCATTGATCTTTGCGTTCTCTGTGTTTAAATAGGAAACTCCTTTTCATCTCAATGCTTTAGTTTACACCCTGGCAAAAGCAATAGCTTGCAAGAAATTAAGAATATACACTACACTGCTCGTTTATGTTAGATGAGAATTGATCCTGTGTGGGATTGACAACAGTATAAATAGGAGTAAAGGCCTGAATGCCAACCATTAACCAACTTGTGCGGAAACCACGTACACCTAAAAAGAAGAAAAAGAAATCTCCTGCGCTCCAGAAATGTCCACAAAGACGGGGTGTCTGTCTTCAAGTAAAGACAAAAACTCCGAAGAAACCGAACTCTGCCCTTCGAAAAGTAGCATGGGTTCGCCTTTCTAATGGACAGGAAGTCATCGCTTACATCGGTGGTGAAGGACATAACTTACAAGAACATAGTATCGTCCTCGTTAGAGGTGGAAGGGTCAAAGATCTTCCCGGTGTTCGTTACCACATTGTCCGAGGTTCTATCGATTGCGCAGCTGTTAAAGGCCGGAAACAAGCGCGTTCTAAGTATGGCGCGAAGAAACCTAAAGGATAATTAGAATATGTCAAGAAGACGTCGTGCAACAAAGCGAAAGCCCATTCCTGATCAGAAATATAATAACGTTGTTGTTTCAAAGTTCATTAATCGCGTCATGCTTTGCGGGAAAAAGTCCCTAGCAACACGCATTGTTTATCAAGCTTTAGATGAATTTGCAAAGAAAGTAAATGCTGAAGATCCGATCATTGCTTTTGATCAAGCGATGGAAAACGCGATGCCAACCCTTGAGGTAAAGTCTCGAAGAATTGGTGGAGCTACCTATCAAGTACCGATTGAAATCCCACCTGATCGCCAAGCTTCAATGGCTATGAAATGGATCATTATGAATGCAAGACACAAGCCTGGTCGTAATATGATCGACAGTCTAGCAATGGAACTTGCCGATTGCTTCAACAACCAAGGTTCCACAATTAAAAAGAAAGACGACACACACCGAATGGCAGAAGCGAATAAAGCATTTGCGCACTATAAATGGTAAAGGAGCAACCCTAAAAAATGGCAAATCAGCGTCCCCCACAAGATAAACTAGAGAATGTCAGAAATATTGGCATCATGGCCCACATCGATGCTGGGAAAACCACTTGTACAGAGCGGATCCTCTTTTATTCAGGTCGTGTTCACCGAATCGGTGAAGTCCACCAAGGGGCTGCCACAATGGATTGGATGGATCAGGAACAAGAACGTGGGATCACCATTACTTCTGCTGCGACTACCGTTTACTGGGACAGCTGCAAAATTAACATCATTGATACTCCCGGACACGTTGACTTCACTGTAGAAGTGGAGCGCTCTCTTCGCGTTCTTGATGGTTCAGTCGCTGTCTTTAGTGCTGTGGATGGGGTTCAACCTCAGTCAGAAACTGTTTGGAGACAAGCTGTTCGCTATAATGTTCCAAGAATTGCCTTTATCAACAAAATGGATCGGGTCGGAGCTAATTACTTCTTCTGCATTAAAAGTATGCAAGAAAAGCTTGGAGCAAATGCCATTGCTGTTCAATGCCCAATTGGAGCAGAAGACGACTTCCTTGGAATGGTCGACCTCATCACCATGAAAGCTTATCTTTTTAAAGATGAGACCATGGGTGCAGAATACGCAGTTGCTGATATCCCTGAAGATCTTAAAGATAAGTGCGAAGAAATGCGCGCAGAGCTCCTAGAAGAACTTGCAACTATCGATGGATCAAACGAAGACTTCATGATGAAGGTTCTTGAAGCTCCTGATACCCTCACTGAAGATGAAATTCATGCTGTCATTCGCCAAGGAGTTTGTACCAATAAAATTAATCCTGTTCTTTGCGGAACGGCTTTTAAAAACAAAGGAATTCAACCTCTTATCGATGCGATTACAAGATGGATGCCTTCTCCACTCGATCGTGGAACCATTAAAGGTCTCGATGTCGATACAGAAGAAGAACTTACATTAGAACCAAGCGATGATAGTCCACTTGCAGCATTAGCGTTTAAAGTCGTAACAGATCCTTATGTGGGACGTTTGACCTTTGTCCGTGTTTACTCTGGTATTCTTGAAAAGGGGATGACTCTTGTCAACACAACAAAGGGTAAAAAAGAGCGTGTATCTAGACTTTTAGAAATGCACTCTAACCAACGAAAAGATCGTGGTGAATTCTTTACCGGTGATATCGCTGCTGTTATTGGTCTTAAAAACTCAGCAACAGGTGATACCCTTTGTGCGGAAAACACTCCTCTTCTCTTAGAGAAAATGGAGTTCCCAGAACCTGTGATTTCGATGGCAATCGAGCCAAAATCTAAAGGTGACCGAGAAAAACTCTCTCAAGCACTTAGCTCTCTTTCAGAAGAAGATCCTACTTTCCGTGTCAGCACAAACGAAGAAACAGGACAAACCATTATCGCTGGAATGGGTGAACTCCACTTAGAGATCTTAAAAGATCGTATGTTCCGCGAATTTAAAGTAGAAGCTAACGTTGGTAAACCTCAAGTTTCTTACAAAGAAACGGTCACCGCTCCTTCTAAAACAGATACCAAGTTTGTTAAACAGTCTGGTGGACGTGGACAATATGCACACGTTTGTCTGGAAATCGAACCGAATGAAACTGGAAAAGGAAATGAAGTCGTCAGCAAGATTGTTCGAGGGGTTATTCCTAAGGAATACATCCCAGCTTGTATCAAAGGAATTGAAGAAGGTCTCGCTAATGGAGTCCTTGCAGGTTACAACTTAGTCGACATTAAAGTTGCCATCGTCTTTGGATCCTTCCATGAAGTTGACTCAAATGAAATGGCCTTCAAAATTTGTGCTTCAATGGCGATTAGAGATGCTGCTAAGAAAGGAACTCCTATCATCCTCGAACCGATTATGAAAGTGGTTGTCACAACTCCAGAGGGATTCCTCGGAGATATTATTGGTGACATCAATAGACGTCGTGGAAAGATTATGAACCAAGGAATGGAAAAAGGGATTGCTATCTTTGAATGTGAGGTCCCTTTAAGCGAAATGTTTGGTTACTCGACAACCCTACGCTCCTTAAGTTCAGGGCGTGCAACCTATTCAATGGAACCAGAACACTTCGAAAAAGTTCCTGCAAAAATTCAAGAAGAAATCGTTAAGAAATAAAAAGAGACATCATCAATGGCAAAAGAAACACCTAGTAGAAAAAAGATACGGATCCGTCTTAAGGGATACGACCAAAGGATCCTCGATCGTTCGACTGCCGATATCGTTGAAACAGCAAAAAGAACTGGAGCACGCATTGTCGGCCCTATCCCTCTCCCAACTAAAAGGGAAATCTACACTGTTCTCCGCTCTCCACACGTAGACCGAAAATCACGTGAGCAGTTTGAGATCCGTACTCATGTTCGCCTTCTCGATATCCTCAATCCAACACTAGATACCATTGATAAACTCAAGGTTCTTCCAGTTGCAGCGGGTGTCGATATCAAAATCAAAGCTTAGACAAAGAGCTCAATCCAATGAGTATTGAGATTATTGGTAAACCTCTTAGAGCAATTGAGGTTTGCCTAAATCTCGATTCATGTATGAACACTCTAACAGCAGAAGTCGCTCAAGAGGCGATTGGCACTGTTCATCAAACATACATGACCTATCCATATGTGTGCCCCCTTCTGAGACTTGGCGCCTCTTGTTTATTGGATGACCTTAAAAAGGGAAAACCCATCAAAAATCTCTCGCCTAATTCAACCCAATTTTAAACCATTTTA
>JAUHQH010000103.1 GCA_030408485.1 Candidatus Neptunichlamydia sp.
CCTTGGAGATCAACGCTAACCACATTACTAGATAGCGAGATCGAAAGGTCATTTTTTGCCGAAAAAATCAAGCTAAATTCACCAACTTGTTTTTGATAAATGCTATAATTATGATTGTACCTGATTCAGCTTTTTTCTAAAAACACTTTGGATAGCTAAACAAGAGTATAAATAAAAGTGTTTGCATAAGAAAAGATGAACGAGGCTATCAGAATAAGTGACAATGGGAAAAGGTTATAATACCATTTATCAAGTCTAAACAACGCCTTGCCGACAAGTCGAGGGGTTCATTAGGGGTCGATTTGAAATCGACTGTCATCTTGTAAGGGTTCACCTTAGAAGATAGACTTTCAAATCTGTTTTAGTATGCGTTCCTAAATTATAACGTCGCATGGCGACATGTTTAATCTTTTCTTCGCCTTAAAGGCGAGGGCTTTCAACCATCCCCGGAGGAGACAATAATGTGTTATAACGACATAAGTTGTTTGTTACAAAAAATTTATATTTATCGGTTCAAGACTACAATATTCTCTAAGTGGTAGCTATGGGGAAATTGATCGACAGGTTGGAGTGTTTTTAGGGTATACCCTTCTGCAATCAGCTCAGAAATATTTTGATTTTGTGTCAGAGGATTGCACGAGATATAGACAATTTTTCTCGGAGAAAGCTTGATTAAATTTTTAATTGCTATGGGACCTAGTCCAGATCGTGGAGGATCGATGATCACAATGTCTGCAGTTTCTGTTAATTGTAAGAGGACCTTTCCTAAATCTCCTTTGTAGAGGGTAATATTAGAAAGGTTATTTTCTTTAATATTGACCTCTGCATCACAGATCGCATAAGGACTGAGCTCGATACCCACCACCTTCTTGACATAAGGCGCAAAGACAATTCCAAAGGTTGCTGTTCCGCAGTAAAGGTCAAAGAGGGTATCGCTGGGCTGTAGATCTGCAAGTTTCAACGCTTCCGTATAAAGTTTTTCCGCTTGAATCGGATGGGGTTGAAAAAATGAGTCGGGGCTTATCTTAAAAGTAAGCGCTCTCCCATTGACATGAAGAACCTCTTCAATGCGATCGGGGCCATGAAGATGCATTTCATAAAAAGTTGTCGGGGTTCCTTTAGCAATGCGTTGGATCCGCAGGAAAATACTGGGCACCTCTCCAGGAAGAGTATCGAGAATAGTCTTTTTAAAGGACTCGATTGCAGTCTTATTGATCATAAAATCAGGGTTTCCTGAAATCGTGATAAACACCATTTTATCGCCTGTTCGCTTCCCTTCACGGAGGGTTAAGGTACGGAGAGTTCCTTGATCAGAATAGGCATGATAAGCCTTTAATGAACTCTTCTCCCACCAGTGACGAACAGCTATCAAAACTTGAATAAACCAAGGAGAGGTTAAGTGACATTCTTCAAGATTAAGAACCCGTCCTTTGGAGCGGGCAATGATAAGTCCTAAAAACTTTTCTCCCTCTTTATTTTGAGAAAAAGTGTACTCCATTTTATTCCGATAATGCCAAGGTTCCTCCGCAGGAATAATAGGAAAAGGCTTTTTACCAAAGAGTCTTTCTACCTGCAATTCTTTTGTCTTTAATTGCGCCTGATAATCCTTTTGCTGCCAAGTACACCCTCCACACGTTCCAGAATGTTTGCAACGAGGTGCGACGCGATCTCCAGAAGGGATGATGATCTCTTTTAGGGTGGTGGAATAAATCTCTTTTTTCTTTTTCCCTAACTCGACTAAGGCTGTATCTCCAACAACAGTTCCAACAACTTCAGCTGGCACGGGAGGGCTATCGGGAGTTTTTTGAAGTGTACCGAGGCCGTTGCCTCTTTTAGAATACTTTGAAATTTTTATTTGAAACCTCATGATTCCTCTTGTGTTGAGCAAAAGGGATCATAGAGTGAAACGAAGGAAGTGTCAACGACGCTTACCTCTTTTGACGGCTTTTTTCTTGCGAGTTGTTTGCTTAGATTTTCGCTTTTTTCCACCCTTTTTATCCGCTGCAATAGACTCTTTTCGATACTGCTTTGCAAGTTTTTCAAACTTGACCGTCCCTGTTCTTACTCGTTGAGAAGGAGCTTTGTTTCCCTTTTCAGAAGTTTTTCTAAGATCCATTGCAAGATCAATGTGCAATGACTTTTTTTAAGAAAATAATTCAGGCGGCTTCGTATGATTTGCAAATCGCTTCATTAGGTCTTGAATCATTAATGAGATAACGCAATTGTTAATGACATGATTGTCAATTTGAATCACAGGCATTATTTCTTTATTACTCGAAGTTAAAAAAACTCCGTCAAAACTTTTGATTTCTGATTTGTGAATGGGTCTTTGTTCAACATCTTCGAGTTCTAAAACCACTTTCCGTGTAATCCCTTCTAAAATGCCCTTCTTAGGAGTAATAAACTTTCCTTCCTTGAGCGCAAAAAAGTTAGCCGTGCCTGTTTCTAGCAAAAACCCTTGTTCATTGTGGAAAAGAACATCAACAGCTCCTTTTTTTTCTCCCTTTTTCAATGCCACAATTGCTGGGAGGTATTGAATGCTTTTGGCTTTGGGAAAAGGCCTTTGATAACATTCTGTCATAATTTTGATTCCCTCTTCAAAATAAATATCTGGAAAGGGTTTAAAAGGATAAGCAACAGCAAAAAACACAGGTTCCCCCTCCGGTATCAGCTGATCTTCAGAAACACCTCCTGTCAGCACCACTTTAACACTTGTTTCTTCAAAAGAAACTTTCCGAAGAAGCACCTCAATGATCGCTTCCATTTCTTCGATCCTTTTCGGAACGTTTAACCCGATTTCTTCTGCAGAAAAAATGAGCCGCTCTAGATGTTCTCTTAATCGAAAAGGTCTTCCACCATACGTGCGGAGGTAGTCCATGACGCCAAAACCACGCAGTACACTTAAGTCAAGTGCTGATACATGTGCTTTTGTTCCATCAATAAACTGATCATGAATATAGACGAGTGTTTCCATTTTAGTGTGTGCTCCTAAATTATAACGTCGCATGACGATAAGTTCAATCTTTTCTTCGCCTTAAGGGCGAGGGTTTTCAACCATAATTCAGAATAAGATTTATACAAAAAAAGAGCCCTTAAGATTTCTCTTAAGGGCTCATGACAAAAACCTGGCGACGTCCTACTCTTCCATACTCTAGTGCATAGTACCATCGGCGATGAAGGGCTTAACTGCTGAGTTCGGGATGGGATCAGGTGTGTCCACTTCTCTATGGTCACCAAGATAAGACTAATCCGCTTGCAAATGTGCAAGCTAACTTTAAACAACGCTTGAGAATTGCCTTTTTTCTTCGCAAAGAAAAAAGAAAGATCAAGCCTATGGATGTATTAGTACTGGTTAGCTCAATGTATTACTACACTTACACACCCAGCCTATCAACCCTGTAGTCTTCAGGTCATCTCATAGGGATACTTTATCTTGAAGGAGGCTTGGCGTTTAGATGCTTTCAACGCTTATCCTTTCCGAACGTAGCTACCCGGCAATGCTCTTGGCAGAACAACCGGAACACCATTGGTTCGTCCACTTCGGTCCTCTCGTACTAGAAGCAGCTCTTCTCAAGTATCCTGCGCCCACAGCAGATAGGGACCAAACTGTCTCACGACGTTTTGAACCCAGCTCGCGTACCGCTTTAATTGGCGAACAGCCAAACCCTTGGGACCTTCTTCAGCCCCAGGATGCGATGAGCCGACATCGAGGTGCCAAACCGCCACGTCGATATGAACTCTTGGTGGCGATAAGCCTGTTATCCCCGGAGTACCTTTTATCCGTTAAGCGACGGCGATTCCACTTTCCACCGCCGGATCACTAAACCCTACTTTCGTACCTGCTCGACTTGTAGGTCTCGCAGTCAACTTGTCTTATACTTTTACGCTCAATTCGTGATTACCAACCACGATGAGACAAGCTTTGGACTCCTCCGTTACTTTTTAGGAGGAAACCGCCCCAGTCAAACTGCCCGTCTGACAATGTCCGAACCCCAGATTCATGGGGCTTCGTTAGATTTCCGACATGTCAAGGCCGGTATTTCAAGGATGATTCGAGAAACCCTGACGAGTCTCTTTCACTATCTCCCGGCTATCCTACACATGACAAGTCAAAAGCCAATATCAGAGTACAGTAAAGGTTCACGGGGTCTTTCCGTCTAGCTGCGGGTAAACGGCATCTTCACCGCTACTACAATTTCACCGAGTCTCTCGTTGAGACAGTGCCCAGATCGTTACGCCATTCGTGCAGGTCGGAACTTACCCGACAAGGAATTTCGCTCGATTAGTCTTCTACTATTTCTAGTAAAGTCGGACTCTATCTTAGTTTGAACCCTCAAAAAACAACTTCTAATTGCTTCTCTTGGTGCTGGAGACGATTCATTTGATTCTTCAGGTTTCGAATTTCTTCAATTCCATCAGTGGTCAGGTCATCGCCTTTTTTTATTTTAAGCAGAACTTTTCTGAATTTTTGAAACTCTATTCCTTTCTTTGTTTTAAGCATATGCTTTTCAAAGAAGGGAATAATCATTTCCGTTAAGTGTTCAATGCCTCTTACATGATAGATCATTCGGTCGAGATGGTTCTTACGAACCACACCACATCCGAAAAATGCTTTAAGTGCATAGAGAACTTGAACATCTCGCTTATGTTGGACAACGGCGAACTGATATTGGATCTCATCATTTCTATTGATCGAAAGATGAAATTCTCCAACAGCATCCACGAAGCCAACAAGCCATTGTGCTTGTAAATCCATTTCAAACTCCAAACGTTTGGTCTCTGAGGATTTTAATCTCAATTGATCAGTCTGCTTGTTACATTCCAAGTGTCCCGATCAATTTTCAACAATTAATCTTTCCTGCGGATTGCCACCATGTCTATTAGGATTGTTACTGCCATATTTAGATGACGAGTACCTAATAGCTTTTGAAGGGTTTCCCGCATATAGTTTAGTTTTACTAAGGCTAGCTATTAACCTTAGGACCGTTATAGTTACGGCCGCCATTCACCAGGGCTTAAATTCAATGCTTCGCCCTAAAGGGCTGACATCTCCTTTTGACCTTTTGGCATTGGGCAGGCATCACACCATATACTTCCTCTTAGACGAGTTTGCATAGTGCTGTGTTTTTGTTAAACAGTCGCCTGGGCCGATTCACTGCGACCTCCAAGCGCTTAACCGCGAAGGTATCACGCTCAAAGGCTCCTCTTTTCCCGAAGTTACGAGGACAATTTGCCGAGTTCCTTAACGAGAGTTCTCTCGCGCGCCTGAGAATATTCTTCCCACCTACCTGTGTCGGTTTTGGTACGGTCACCATCAACAGCTAGAGGTTATTTCTTGGAAGCATTGCTCCACACCATCGGTTCCTCCGAAGATTCCCCTTGTCATGCACCTAGCTTTCCGTCAGCGGATTTACCTACTGACCAGCCTCATGCACAAACGGACATCCAATAGCCCGCATGCTTTACTTACTCCGTCACCCCATCACTATAGTTTTAGGTGGCGTAGGAATATTTAACCTACTTTCCATCGCTTACGCTTTTCAGCCTCAGCTTAGGGACCGGCTAACCCAGGGAAGACGAACTTTACCCTGGAAACCTTAGGTTTTCGGCGAGGGAGATTTTCACTCCCTTTATCGTATACTTATGCCATGCATCCTCACTAGTATGCGCTCCAACACTCCTTACGGTATATCTTCACTGCACATACTACGCTCTCCTACCGCGTACCACAAAAGTGGTACACCCGCGATTTCGGCTCTATACTTAGTCCCGATCATTATCGGCGCAAAGTTTCTCGATTGGTGAGCTGTTACGCACTCTTTAAATGGTGGCTGCCTCTAAGCCAACATTCCAACTGTCTAAGAAACTTCACATCCTTACTCACTTAGCATAGAATTAGGGGCCTTAATCGGCGATCTGGGCTGTTCCCCTTTCGACAATGAAGCTTATCCCCCACTGTCTATCTCCCGACTTAACTCATAGTATTCGTAGTTTGGTTTCCGTTGGTAGGCCGGTAGGCCCCCTTGGGAATCCAGTGCTCTACCCCCATGAGTCTCAAAGTCGAGGCTAACCCTAAAGTTATTTCGGAGAGAACAAGATATCTCCAAGTTTGATTGGCCTTTCACCCCTATCCACAGTTCATCCAAATATTTTTCAACATATACTGGTTCGGACCTTCACAAGGTGTTACCCTTGCTTCATCCTGACCATGGATAGATCACTTGGTTTCGTGTCTGCATCATACGACTCAATGCGCTATTTACGCTCGCTTTCACTTCGGCTCCGGAACGGATGTCCCTTAACCTAGCCGTACAACACAACTCGCTGGCTCATCATGCAAAAGGCACGCCATCAGCCGTGATTCCTAAAAGGAACCATAGGCCTCTGACCGCTTGTAAGCTGTTGGTTTCAGATTCTATTTCACTCCCCTAACAGGGGTTCTTTTCACCTTTCCATCACTGTACTTGTGCACTATCGGTCATCGAGTAGTATTTAGCCTTGGAGAGTGGTCTCCCCAGATTCAGACCGGGTTTCACGTGTCCGGCCCTACTCAGGTGCTAATCTCACAAATGTTTTCCTTTTACACACGGGGCTCTCACCCTGTACCGCCCAACTTCCCAGAGGGTTATGTTAGGTCCACATTTACTTTATGACTAGTCCTACAACCCCGAAAATAAATTTTCGGTTTGGGCTATTCCCACTTCGCTCGCCGCTACTACGGGAATCTCGTTTGATTTCTCTTCCTCTGCTTACTTAGATGTCTCAATTCAGCAGGTTTGCCTTCCTAACCTATGTATTCAGTTAGAAATAATGGAGGATTAACTCCACTAGGTTTCCCTATTCGGAAATCTCTGGCTCAACACTTCTTTCCAGCTCGCCAGAGCTTATCGCAGGTATACGCGTCCTTCATCGCCTCTCGATGCCAAGGCATCCACCAACAGCCCTTATTAGCTTGATCTAATAAGTTTTGCTTCTCTAGTTTAAACTAGAGATATAAGTATCATTTACCAAAAATGGTTAATGTACTTAGATATTCAATCGACTGCCTTCTCATGAATAAATTCACGAAAAAACTGCGATTGAATATCCAGTTCTCAAGCGCTGTTTAAAATCAGCTTAATTATAGTACATTCGATAGGTTATCGAATGTTACTCACATTTTCTTTATTTTAATCAGCTTTTCGCAATTCAAAAGCACTAATCGTGCTTTTGATTTACTTGATTAGTCTTATATTCTGTCAAGATAACTTGTTATTCAACAGCGAAAGCGAAGCGACAAAGGGCTTAAGATTTGCCCAACCCTAGATTCGTAACACCTCAAGGATATTACTATTCTTTGTCCATAAAGGAGGTGATCCAGCCGCACCTTCCGGTACGGCTACCTTGTTACGACTTCATCCCAGTCATCAGCCTCACCTTCGGCGCCTCTCCCCTTGCGGTTGAGTCAGCGACTTCGGGTAAAACCAACTTCCATGATGTGACGGGCGGTGTGTACAAGGCCCGGGAACGTATTCACGACGTTATTGCTGACACGTCATTACTAGCAATTCCAACTTCAAGAAGTCGAGTTGCAGACTTCTATCCGAACTGGGATCGGTTTTAGGGATTTGCTCCACCTTTCGGCTTCGCTGCCTTCTGTACCGACCATTGTAGCACGTGTGTAGCCCCAGACATAAAGGCCATGCGGACTTGACGTCATCCTCACCTTCCTCCTAGTTAACCTAGGCAGTCTCGTTAGAGTCCCCACCATTACGTGTTGGTAACTAACGACAAGGGTTGCGCTCGTTGCGGGACTTAACCCAACACCTCACGGCACGAGCTGACGACAGCCATGCAGCACCTGTGTAAAGACCCTTGCGGGAAACTCTATCTCTAGAGCGGTCCTCTACATGTCAAGCCTGGGTAAGGTTCTTCGCGTTGCATCGAATTAAACCACATGCTCCACTGCTTGTGCGGGCCCCCGTCAATTCTTTTGAGTTTCACCCTTGCGGGCGTACTCCCCAGGTGGCATACTTAACGCGTTAGCTACGGCACAGTCGGGGTTGAGTCCAACTACACCAAGTATGCATCGTTTACGGCAAGGACTACCAGGGTATCTAATCCTGTTTGCTCCCCTTGCTCTCGCGTCTCAGCGTCAGTAATAAACTAGAAAACCGCTTTCGCCACCGGTGTTCTTCCAAATATCTACGCATTTCACCGCTACACTTGGAATTCCGTTTTCTCCGTCTACCCTCGAGATAAGCAGTTTCAAATGCAGCTTCGGAGTTGAGCTCCGAAATTTCACACCTGACTTACTAATCCGCCTACACGCTCTTTACACCCAATAAATCCGATTAATGCTTGCACCCTCCGTATTACCGCAGCTGCTGGCACGGAGTTAGCCGGTACTTCTTTACCAGGTACACTCAAATTGAGTAAATATTAGTTACTCTCTCTTGTTCCCTGGCGAAAGGACTTTACAACCCGAAGGCCTTCATCGTCCACACGGCGTCGCATCGTCAGGCTTTCGCCCATTGCGAATGATTCTCGACTGCAGCCTCCCGTAGGAGTCTGGGCAGTGTCTCAGTCCCAGTGTTGGCGGTCAACCTCTCAGTCCGCCTAGATGTCTTAGCCTTGGTGCGCCTTTACCACACCAACAAGCTGATATCCCATGAGCCGCTCTCTCTCCGTAAGGCCCCAAAGGGTCCCCTACTTTGAAGGAACCGGGTTGCCCCGGACCTCCTCATTCGGTATTAGCGGCCGTTTCCAACCGTTATCCCCAGGAAAGAGGTACGTTACTCATGTATTACTAACCCTTTCGCCACTAAGTATCAATCTACTTCGTTCGACTTGCATGCCTCATCCACGCCGTCAGCATTCAATCTGAACCAGGATCAAATTCTCATTGAAAATTTAATCTTTTATCTAGCCGAAGCTAGATTGATTCTCGAATACTATATGATTATATCATGTGTTTCGAGTTAAAGTTTGATAGGGGCGTATCGAAAATAAATTCAATACGCTCAAACCTTAAGCTTTGTCACTTCAATTTCGCTGTCAAAATAACTCTTGAAAGCTTGGGAGCTTTCAGTTTCGTTTCTCGTACCGCTTTGGCTTAAGAAAGAATACAGGAGAATACAACAGGTCTAATTTCTACGCAACCTGTTTTATTTTTTTCTGTTTTCTTCTCTATGAACTTTCGACTTTAGAGCCTATTATGGACAGGATTTTGGGCCACAAGAAGATTCTAATGCCCTTTAAAGAAATAGGGAGAATCTCTTTCAAGTGATGTTTATGAGCCTATACAATTGTTGGTGTGATATCTTTATTTCTCCTTTAACAAAAGGAGAAGACATGTCCCCATTGCACTTAAAGAATTTGAGCTATATGACTTTGTAAAATTGTCCAAAAAATATGGCAATTCAAGGAAGCAAATACGACTACTGACTTTTGCTCACCTACAAGAAGGTAAAAGTGTGAAGATAAGGAATCTGCAGCAATAGTTAAGGAGAACTACTAGATGTTATATTTATACAGACTACCTTGATTAGCCAAAACAAGTATGCCACTGCAAGCAGGATTTGAAGCATTATTAGAGAAAGAATTGAGCCATGATAAAATCAGTTCCAAAGACTTATAGCTAAAATGGTTTAAAATTGGGTCACTTTATTCGGATTTTTCCGCTCTCCTTTCCCTCCTTAAAATCTCCCCTTGTCTAGTAGACAATGATTTCGATTTTAAGGAGGCAAAACTCATCAAAAATCTCTCGCCTAATTCAACCCAATTTTAAACCATTTTAGCTATAATCGAGATATATCAAACCTCAAGTGCGAAAGTTTGAAAAAGAAGGAGAGGAGGTCTTGATCATAGATGATACGATAGAAGAAAATCCCTACACCGATGCGTTAGAAAATGAAATCATTTGTTGCCATTTTTCTCATGAATGCATTACGGCTGATGTATCTCTACCAGTTTCGATAGAGACTGCGGATAAGGAACTTATTTTCTATGATGTGAAGACAAAGGAGGAAATCATCAATAACAAAAAACGGGCTGTTTAGATCTCAAGTAAAGGACGTCAAAAAGAACGAAGTATCCTTTGAGGATATCCTTGCGGATAATTGGTTTGAAGCAAAGAAAAAGATAGAGTTTATAAAAAATAAGGATCTTGACTAGAAAAATAAACAGGGATATGTTGTTTTGCTGTGAAGTTCAATAGGTTAAGTAAGTAGGGCGTGTCCCTAAACTTGCAACCATATTTTCTGTTTTATCATACCTGGTGACTATCCTCCTAAATCCCTTTGTTCTATTGAAAAATCTTTCAATAAAATTTCCCTCTTTATATAGGTGTTTGTCTATTTCCATTCTCTCTTTTCGACTGACCCTTCCTGGTATGGCAGGCTCTACATTTTCTTCCCTAAGTATTTCCCTAAATTCGTTGCTGTCATAACCACCATCTGCAATTAAAAACTCACACTCATACTTTCCCATTAGGTTTTTTGCCTGCGTAATCTCATGCCGATTCCCTCCTGTTACCTTATAAGCTAAATGATCCACCGTAGTCAGAGAGCAGTTAGAGCGAATATCGGTCAAAAAGATTTGTCGAAAGTCCCGATTGTCATTCCTCCAGTGGCTGATCAGAAAATGATTGTCTCAATTTTGGATGAATGGGGATATATGATCGAAAAAACTGAAGCGTTGATTGATCCCAAAGAGCATCAGTTCGGGTGGCTGGTGACGAGGCTTATTAATAAATCTAGTTACAAGAAAAAACAGCTTTCAGACTTTATAGCAGAGATTTCCATGAGAAATCGAAGCAACGAAATTGATCGGGTGTTGAGGGTTACCAATCACAGTGGCTTTGTATTACCAGGAGATCAATTTGAACGTCGCGTAGCTAGTGTTAATACCACCAGTTATAAAATCGTGAAGCAAGGCCAGTATGCCTACAACCCTTTTAAAAATAAGGAAGCCGCAGCATGAGTGAAGCGCTAATAAAAGAAATCGCTCACGAGGTCGAGCGCATTGAAGAAGATGCATTGCATTCTGGTAAAAGCCATTTCAATGCCAGTTCCCTCTGGTCAACGGTGCATTACATACTCGGCATTCCTATGACGGTTTGCGCCGCGTGGGCTGGGATTAATGCCTTCTCGGATGCTTCGCAATGTGCTGGTTACCTTGGAATGACTACGGCTGCACTTGCAGCGCTTCAGACGTTCATTAACGCAAGCAGTCATGCATCTCAACATAAGCGATCTGGTGGAGAGTATTTCGCGCTTAAAAATCAGGTGCGACTTTTCCGTAGAATAGAGCTGGAAAATTTGCAACCAGCAGAGGCCATTGAAAAGATCAAAGGATACTCGCAAAAGCGGGATGAATTGAATGGTGTTGAACCATGCATCCCGTATCCGGCGTTCTGGCTGGCTAGGTTTTCAATCAATAAAGGTAATGGGGAGTATCGTATCGATAAGGAGCAGCAAAAATGACAGTATCAAACTGTTTAAAAAATCTGAGTGATCGTGCAATTATCCGCGACCACGAGAAAAAATCTATCCACGACTCGATTGACACAATCAAACATAGGCTGGATAAACATTTTGAAGATGACATCGAAGATCAGTTTATTTTCGGTTCCTATACTCGGGATACCATTTTGCCACGTTCAATGGATACACATTCCGATGTCGATTACATGGTTGTATTCAATGATGATGGTATTACACCGCAGTCCTATCTGAATCGCCTCAAAAAGTTTGTGGAGAATCAATATTGGTCATCAGAGGCGCACCAGTCACATCCAACTATCAAGCTCGATTTAGAGCGCATTACCTTTGAGCTGGTTCCAGCATTAAAATCGAGGAGTGGATATAAAATCCCCAACCGCAATCATGGAGGCGATGGCTGGATAGACACTGATCCAAATGATTTCAACAAGGATTTGATCGAGAAAAATAAAGAGCATGGATCGCTTATCAAGCCAGTAATCCGGCTCATGAAATATTGGAATGCGCAGAATGTTTATATTTGTGATTCTTTTGAGTTAGAGAAATGGATTATCAAACGTAATTTTTCAGGCCTCACCCTTAGCCTGAAGGAATATTTCTTTCACTGCATAGAAGAGCTGGTCACAGAGGGTTTGATAAAGGGTTATTTGGATGTAGATCGGGAAAAAACTATCATTGCTGAGGTCAAAGAATTAGAAGCGGATGGGCGTTTTGCAGAAGCAGAAGACAAGATTGAAAAACTGTTTAAATCAAGAAGTTTAAGTGCGAGATTATCGGGGTTAAGCAATAAAGAACTGTTTAATAAACCAACAAGAAGTTTAGCAGCAGTATTGGGGTTAGACCATGAAGAGATTTGGATTTAACGAAAAATATCTCTCTCAAATCCCTGCACTGCAGGAGCTGATTACGCTCGTCTATGGCTATCTCTCTTACCAGAATAGGCTTTGGCTTTGCGCGGAGGAAAAAATAGCAATAAACTTGTTCGTAATAAAAAATATATCATGGGTATAAAAAGTGCTTTCCCTTTCATCTAACATCGGGCTTCTTGCACCTGCATCTCTTCAAGGCGCTGCTGTGTGACCTTGGCGTGGCTTTGGCACTGCATCTCAATTTGCCGATCAAGAATGGTCAACTTGTTTGCGCTCAGCATAGTCGCGCCAGAGTTGCAGATAGTGATCTCTTTTTAAGATTTCTAAGGGCACTCCCTTGGTGTCATATCGCTTGTAGGCATTCATTAGTGGGGTAGTCTCGTGCACTAAAGTCAATGCGTAGTCTTTTTTCCTTTTAGTATAGGTTCTTGGTCAAAAATTGATGAGATCGGCTATGATGGAGGATTAATCATTGGAGGAAATTCTTGAGCATTACTCAAAAGAAGCCATACAATAGAGAGGAAAACTCACGTGAGTACAATGGATTTTTATATTGAACCATCCGTTATTAAAAAATACCCCGATTTGAAGATTGGGATCTTGATTGTTAGAGGAATTAAAAATCGGGGTAATATGGATGAAATCCTTCATCTCGTTGCAACAACTTCTGAAACTGTCAAAAAGAGTTACGAAGGAAAAGAAATCACTCAAGACCCCAAAATCTTAGATTGGCGAGAAGCTTACAAATCTTTTGGATACAAACCCTCTTCTTATCGCTGCTCGGCCGAAGCCCTTATTCGAAGAGTTATTGATGATAAAGGGCTTCCCACTATTAACCCTGTTGTAAACCTATACAATCTGATCTCTATCAAATATGGTCTGCCTGCAGGAGCTTATGATTTAGACAAAGTCGGTGGAACCATTCGCCTAGCTATGGCAAAAGGAAATGAGCGTTTCACTCCTTTGGGATTACCTGAAGAAGATATTGCTAAAGAAGGTGAAATTATTTATCGCGATGACGAAAAAGTACTTTGTAAAGGATGGAACTGGCGCCAAAGCGATACCTCCAAAATTACCGAGGAAAGTCAAAATATTTTTCTTCCGATTGATGGGCTTGAGCATACTAAACCCGGTGAGATCACCAAAGCACTTCATGAGCTTAAAACCCTCCTTCATAAATATTGTGGGGGGCAAATTGAAGTCTACTACCTTGACCATGAAATTTCCAAAGTCTGTGAAGAATCAAAAGTCGAAAACAGACAGATTGCAATTGATATCCCTGAGCCTGATTACCACTCCCACAAGTCATTTCAAACGCGGAAACAAAAACTAAAAGAAATCCGCGCTCTCGGTGTTGATCCTTACCCCCATAAATATGAACCTACTTACCAAATGCGAGCACTGCAAGATAAATTTGAGGGGACTCCTGTAGGAACAAGTGAAGAAGCAGAAGAGGGAAAAACAGATCATGCACGGATTGCTGGACGTCTTGTTTTATTCCGCGCCATGGGAAAAAATGCCTTTGGACAAATTCAAGATGAAACAAAGCGCATCCAAGTGATGTTCAATAGAGACCAAACAAAAGTAAAGGGTCTTGCAGTAGATGAAGTCCCAATAAAATTCATTGAAAAGAAGATTGATCTCGGAGATATCATTGGAGTTGAAGGACACCTTTTCCGCACCCAAAAAGGAGAACTCACCATCTTTGCAAAAGAAGTGACCCTCCTATGTAAAACCCTTCTTCCCCTTCCCGATAAACACAGTGGGCTTACCGATAAAGGAACCCGATACCGTAAGCGATGGCTCGATCTCATCACTAACCCCGAATCAGTAAAGCGTCTAAGAACGCGTAGCTTTCTTGTCTCTAAAATCCGAAAGTATTTTGAAGAGGCGGGTTTTATGGAGGTGGAAACACCTGTTCTTCAAAACATCTATGGTGGAGCAGAAGCGCAACCTTTTATTTCAGAGCTCAAGGCTCTCCATCAAACCATATATCTCCGGATTGCAATCGAGATCTCTCTTAAAAAACTCATTGTAGGAGGATTTTCTCGCGTTTTTGAAATCGGAAAGGTTTACAGAAACGAAGGCCTTGATCGGACTCACAATCCCGAATTCACTATGCTCGAATCGTATGCTGCTTACTGGGACTACAACGATGTAATGACCTTTACCGAAAACCTTTTCGCATACCTTGCCAAAGAACTCTACGGCACCACTGAAATTGGAATGCAGAAAGATAAACAAGGAAATGAACATTTAATTGACCTAAAAACTCCTTGGAAACGTCTTTCGATGAAAGATGCCATCTGTGAATATGGACAAATCCATCCTGACAAACTGTCCGATAATGATATGCGCTCGAAACTCAAAGGAAAAATTGAAGAGAAAAAATTAGAAGATGCTCCTCGAGGAAAGCTTATTAGTTATCTCTTTGAAGAATTTGCCGAGCATCATTTGATTCAACCTCATCATATTATCGATCACCCTATTGAAACCACTCCTCTTTGTAAACTCCACCGTGATCCTAAACTGCGCGAAGAAAAGTTTGTCGAGCGCTTCGAAACCTTTATTCTCGGATATGAGTTCTGCAATGCGTATTCAGAGCTCAATGACCCTGAATTGCAACGACAACTCTTAGAAGAGCAGAATCAGATGCGAGAAGAGGGGGATGACGAAGCTAACCCTATGGATGAAGAGTTTATTGAAGCCATCTGCCAAGGAATGCCTCCAACTGGAGGATTCGGCATTGGAATCGATCGCCTCACGATGCTCTTTACCGATGCCTTTTCTATCCGCGATGTTGTCTACTTCCCCATGATGAGACCAGGAGAGTAGTAGCCGAGTTTATGATAATTTGGCTACTCAATCATATTCAATTTACAAGAATTTAGACGGTAGATGGCCTATATCCCAAAATTGCTTCATCACAACCATGAAAACCTTTTCCTGCAATAAAACCTATGAGCACAATAAGACATATCGCTCCCATTGTTGAGATATTGTCAAATGTTGTGTTTCGGCATTGAGCATACCCTCCTTCTTCTCCATCGTTGAAAACTATTCCTTCCTGATAACAATCTTATTCTCGCTTTCCTATCGACTTGTTCATGACGGTATCTTAAACTTATCACTATTTCGATTCATCCATCGATAAATCGTTCATTTATGTACTTCCAATGCCATTAGCTATTAACAATATAGATTTTTTCTCTTTCTTTTAGGGTATATAACTGGTATCTCTGACTCTGGTTAGAGATGGTAGCTCTTGGGTATATAAAACTCCTCTTACGATATTTACTATAAAAATCACCGTAGGGGTTCTAGTCATCATGGAAAAAGAGTTTAAAGAGCTGTTCGGGGAGCAGCAAAATTTCGACTTCAATGAGGAAAAAGATGATGCGGATTATTATGAATAATATCAAAGAGGCTAACAGTTCTAGACCCTACAAAAATGAGCTGGATTTTTCAGCTCTCAACACTTAAAAACTACAAAATCTATCAAAAACTGTCCAAAAAGACCTATTTTTTACAAACCCAAAACTTTTGTGATCGGTAAGTCTCTAAATCTCTTTAGTTCTAAACAGCCCCTTTAGAAAAGTGAGTTAAAGCGGTGCAGGACTAGAACGGCTCCGCCAGTACCAAGGTCCATAACAGTAGGTTAGTTGGCTCCCCTTAGGAATCCATTGGTTTGAAAAAAGGATGATATGGGTGATCCCATCTCTAATAATCCAACGTGAGGTTAGGTTGGGATGGTCGCTGTGATTGAGAAAACGGGTAAAATTCCCCTTTTCCCGAGCATCTATGCACCAACGCGTTGCTTTACCACACAGATCATAGCTGAAAACGTAGTCATTGAAGCGATTTTTTCGATTGTTCCTTCTTTTAACAATCCCTGTATATTCTCCAATATAGATCAGTCCTGGAATATTTTGTGCAGCAAAAACCCCATAGCCAAGGTACCGATTGATCCATTTGATATAGAAGAGGTGCTTACGCGGTTGATCGAACTCTTTTTTATGCAAAGCAAGAGTCCAAGCATTCATTTGCCGCAGCGGTTCTTTTTTCATTTTACGCGCGCATTTTCTGGCAACTTGATGAATGATTTTAATCGAATCAAAAATAAGGGTGTCTGTATAGGTGATCTTGAGTTTCTCTTCAAACTCAGAAATAGAGATCTTGTAGATCTTTTCATCGCTATTTCGATAAATCAGGATCGATTTTTCTTTAGGTTTAACTAAAGCATTGGAACGGTTCAAGAGTTTCGTTAGATAAGAAGGGGTAATTCCCCAAAAATCCCCTTGATCTTTTGCCCCTTCTTTTAAAAGGGTCTCAACTAAGGAAGATTTATCTTTGATGACAGCAAGATGAAGAAGGGAAAGGCCCTCTTTTGTTTTTTGATGAATCCCCCAATCTCCTTTTTCATAGGCTTCAAAAGGGTTCATTTAGAGGTGCCCAAGGATTTTCCACCACCCACTTCCGATTGTGAAATAGATGACGATATTAATGATGCTGGCATAAAGTCCAAACTGCCACCAGTCAGTAACTTTTAAATACCCCGAGCCAAAGTAAATAGGTGCCGGGCCACAACCATAATGAGTAAGTCCTCCCATAAGGTTACTGAAGAATCCTAGAGTAAGGGCTGAAATCACTGGGGGGGCTCCAAGTGCAACCATCAGAACCAAGAAGGCTGAATACATCGAACCAATGTGAGCAACAAGGCTAGCAAAGAAGTAGTGGCTATAGAAATAAACGAAAGAAAGTATGATAAATGCTGTAAACCAGTGAAAACCGGAAACATGTGTTCCAATATAATTGCTGAACCAACCAATAAGCCCTAGCCTATTGATATAAGTTGCCATCATAATAAGAGTAGCAAACCACATCAGTGTGTTCCAAGCGCCCTTTTCTTTAATGACATCATCCCATGTTAGAACAGATGATAAAAGGAGGATCACTAAACCGATAAGAGCTGCAACAGTTGCTGAAAGAGAGATATAGGGGCCAATAATCCATAGAGTAATTAACAAGATGAATGAGAAGATCATAATCCACTCTTGGATCCTTACCTTTCCCATTTCTTTAAGTTTTTTGATGGCTAATTTTTTCGCATCAGGAGTTTCTTTAGTCTCTGGAGGATAAAATTTATAGAGAAAAAGAGGGATGACAATTAAACAAGCAAGACCTGGAACGGATGCAGCAACCGCCCAGGATCCCCATGTGATATTAACCCCGACACTTTTGGCTAAGTCGGCAATCAAAGGGTTTCCAGCCATTGCTGTCATAAACATTCCACTGGTGATAATCGAACCTTGAAAGGTTGCCTTAATCAAATAAGCCCCTAAACGCCTCGGATGGCTGTAGGGTTCACTTCCGAATGCTTTTGAAAGAGAGTTTACAATAGGGTAAATAATTCCACCTACGCGGGCAACAATGCTTGGGATTGCTGGGGCAAGAATAAGATCAGTCAAAAGCATTCCATAGGCCATACCAAGAGTGTTTTTTCCGAGGTATTTGATGATGATATAGGCAATCCGCTCACCCAACCCTGTTTTAATAAACCCTCTTGAAATAAAGAAAGCGATCACAATGAGCCAAACAATGGGATGAACAAATCCACTGAAGGCCTGTTCGAATGTTAGAGTCTTAGTTGTGACTGTGAGAACAAGCCCTAAAAATGCAAAAGTCCCGATGGGAACGGGACGTAAGATGATACCAATCACTGTGAAGATGAAAATCGCAAACATATGCATGGCTTGCGTTGTGACACCTTCAGGAGGAAAAAGATTCCAAATTAACCCCCCAATAATGATACTTAGAGCAAAGGAAATGAGTTTTTTGTTAAAGATTCTAGACATGTGATGTACTACTTTTGTCTTATTTCAAAGTCCAAAGTCGTACAGTTTAGAAAGAGGAATATATTTTACGCAAATGAAAAATACGCTTTTTATCCCAGAACAAAAAACTCCTCACTTTACTCTTCCCTCCCATACAGTTACTTGGAAGCAAGACCTTTCTCACTTAGAAAATAGCCTTTCAAAAGAGGATCTTGAAACGTTTTTGAAACTCTATGCTTTGGCAACGGAAAACCCTCGAAAAGCAAGAAAAGATCTTGAAACCTTTAAAGAGAAGCACCCCACTCACCCAGAGGTTTTAAATCTCCTAACCTACCTTTATCTCTCCTGTCGTAAAACTCGAAAAGCGGATCGTTTGATTGAGGAGAATTATGCTAAGAATCCTGACTATCTCTTTGCAAAAATTAACTTTGCAGATCTTTGTCTAAGGCGGAGAAAACCTCAAAAAATTCCTGATATCTTTAATAAAAAATTGAATTTAAGAGAACTCTACCCGAATAAAAAAATATTTCATGCTTCTGAATTTCGTGGTTTTATGGTCCTGATGGGGTTTTATCAAATTTCTA
>JAUHQH010000104.1 GCA_030408485.1 Candidatus Neptunichlamydia sp.
CAGATGTGTATAAGAGACAGGTGAAAAAGCCATTAATTCAGCAAAAGCTGATGGAAGAAAGACAGTAATGGATCGAGATTTTGAAGTTTAAGATATTTCTTTTTGAGAATGTGTATTTCCCACCTATCAATTGATCGGCATGCTCAAACAAACTTTGACGCTCCAAGCTCAATTAATTTTGAGCTTCTTAAAACTTATTTAAAAGCGGGAAATCCGATGGACCTTCCCGTCTATGATTTTGTTACCCACTCTCGTACCAAGGAACCGCTAAATAAATAACCCCTGCCCCAAAAATACCTTCTACAGAAAATCTCCTTCAAGTGTGGAGGATGTCCCAAAAGTAGTTGAAACTAGGATTTGAAAAACATTGGCTTCAGATGCCAGGATAGCAAAAAAATAACAACAAGGAGCCGCAAAATGAAAGATGACACAAAACGAATTAAAAGAACAAACCAAGCATTGAAAGGACTCTTCTTTGAAGGATCACCTATTGGAGAAATAGCCGATATCATGGATGTAGCAAAAAACCAGTTCGATGGAGTGATGAGACAAATCAAGCTCATTATGGTCGAGTTGTTTACCGCCAGCAGATTTACGATAAGTTTAAGAGACAAACACCGTTTTTCTGAAGAGGTCTTTTAAAAGACGGTGATGGGTATCTCAAAATCGACAGTATCAAGGGTTGTTGTAGCGTGGTCTTAGCAAACAGACTCAAAGAGCTGCAGGAAAGATCGCTCAAAGACTTTGACCCTTTTGCACTTTTCATTGCTTTGGGAATGGATACCCATGGGGCAAAAGAAAGCATTGGGGCTATGGCAAGAAGCAACCGAGAATCATGTGGTCTGCAATGAGTTTTTATCAAGCCTATGGAAAGAAAGAGATGGTGGCGATTCATGACGAGGAGAGAGAAAGTAAATTATCTTGGAAGACAACTTTTCAAGATCTAAAGTCAAGAGGGTTAAAAAGTGGTCCCAAACTTACAATAGGAGACGGAAGCTCTTGGATTTTAGGCTGCAATAGAAGAAGAGTTCCCAGAGAGTGGTCACCAATAATGCTGGGTACATAGTCTCAAGGGTGATAGGGAAGTTCTAATATGAGCAATAATTAGAGCTAAATTTCCCCCAACTAAACGTCCCTCACCCTTATCGGTGACAAGCGTTTTACATGGGATGGGCTTTAATATAATCATAATCGAGTTCATCAAAAATTTTCCCTTAACCATATCTACTCCTCACACACCAAGGCGCTTTGACTTCAGGATTTTTCGACATCTCCATTAATGCTTGCGTGCGCTCTTCATCATTTCCAGCAAACTTTCCATAGAGAAGATCAAGGCTTAGAGCTAACTGGACTCGGAAACCTTTTTGGGTTAAAAAAGCCTTTGTTCTTTCAATACGATCACTACAATAAGCAGGTGCGATAAGAGCAATCGCATCTTGACTTGTAGTGCTTCGGGTTGGATGGTCATTACCGTTTTTGTAAAAAGATAACAGCAGATTCCCCATTTAAATCCCACTGTTCACCTTCAGTTTCTTCGAACTTAACCTCTGTTGCAAGAACTTCTCCTTTGATGTAGTCCTCATGCTTCGCAAAACATTCATGAACATACGAGGTTGAATCAATAACCATTTTAATCCGGTCTGTCACTTCAAAATCTTGATTCCGTCTTTGAGTATTCACCTTGTTCACAATTTCTCGCGCTAACCCTTCAAGTTTAAGAGTCTCATCAAGGGTCGTATCCAGAGCTATTGTAATTGCCCCTTCTGTAGCTGCAATCGTTCCTTCTTTAACTCTGCGATCGATAAGAATATCTTCTGCACTAATGGGGAAACTTTCTCCATCAATTTGAAGATCATAATCTCCACCTTCTAAAGCATCACTTGGAAGAGCTAAAATAGCAGCTTGGACCTTTTTCATCAGAGGTCCCGCTCGACGACCAAGCATTTTAAAGTTAGGTTTGATCGAGACATCTACAAACCCCTTTTCATCGCTGTGATATTCAATCGCTTTTACATTGAGCTCATCTAAGATAAGGTGCTCTTGGGCTTTTAAAAGTTTAATCATGTCAGGGTTTGAAGAAATCAAATGGGCTTTAGGAAGAGGTTGTCGTACTTTAAGCTTATGCTCTTTACGAAGAGCATGCCCCATGCTAACTGCAGCTTGAACCGATGCCATCTCTTGTTCAAGCCTTTCATCTCGAAGAGTTCCGTCTACTTGAGGATAATCACAAAGATGGATAGATAAAGGATTCGCTTTTCCTTTCAAATCTTGATAAATCGCTTCACTAATAAAAGGAACAAAGGGTGCTGCGATTTTTGTCAGTTCATAAAGAACCGTATAGAGTGTTTGAAAGGCTTTACTCCGATCATCTGTTTCTTCATCCGCCCAAAAACGACTGCGGTTTCTTCGAATGTACCAGTTGGTTAACTGATCGATGAATGTTATAAAAGGTTCAACAGCCTGACTTAAGGCATATTTGTCCATTCCCTTTTCGACATTACTGATGAGTTTCTGAAGGAGCGAAAGGATCCATCGATCGATATCAGCTTTGGGTTTTGATCCGTTAGGTTTCCATTTGTAGATGTTTGCATAAGTCGCTAAGAACACATAGGAGTTCCAAAGAGGAATCAAAAACTGTCTAAGAACAAGCTCTACTCCTCTTGCGCAAAAACGAAGATCATCGGCTTGGACAACAGGACTATGAAGGAGATAAAGACGAATGCTGTCAGCCCCATATTTGTTCATGATAATCTCAGGCTCCGGATAGTTCTTCAGTCGCTTCGACATTTTAGCGCCATCTTCTGCCAAGATAATTCCGTTTACAATCACATTCTTAAAAGCAGGCTTATTGAAAAGAGCCGTTGATAAAATATTCAAGGTATAGAACCATGCACGGGTTTGATCGAGTCCTTCTGCAATAAAATCTGCAGGAAAGGCTTCCATGGTCTCTTTTTCGTTCTCAAAAGGGTAATGATTTTGTGCATAAGGCATCGATCCTGATTCAAACCAACAATCAAAAACCTCCTTCACTCGAGTGTACACTTCTCCATTCTCTTTGAAAGTCAAGGTATCGATGTGGTGACAATGAAGATCTTTCACTTTTTTCCCGGTCCGTTTTTCAAGCTCTTCCAAACTACTAATGATGATCATATCTCCATCAGCACTACGCCAGATCGGAATCGGTGTTCCCCAATAACGGTTCCGACTAATTGCCCAATCTCGAGCATTTTCTAGCCACTTTCCAAAGCGTCCATGTTTTAAGTGTCCGGGAACCCAGTGGATATGTTCGTTATTGGCAACAATTTGATCTCTAATTTTTTCAACAGCAACAAACCAAGTACTCACAGCTTTGTAGATGAGTGGAGTATCTGAACGCCAACAAAATGGATATCTGTGACGAACGGTCCCTTGGTGAAACATCCGTCCCATTTCTTTAACCCGTTTGATCAGCTCTTTGTCGGCATCCTTAACATACTTCCCTTCTAAATCGGGAATTTCTGATGTAAATTTCCCATTCTGATCAACAGGGCAAACCAATTCAATCCCCGCATTTTTACAAGCAAAGAAGTCAACTTCTCCAAATGCCGGAGCCGAATGGACAAGTCCCGTTCCTTCTTCTTCTCCAACAGATTCCTCAGCAATGACTGTAAAACTATTCGGACTTGCTTGATTGACAAAATAGTCAAACATCGGTTGATACCGTTTACCACAAAGTTTTTTTCCTTTAAACGTCTGAACAATCTCAAAATCTTCTTTGAAATAGGTTTCTGCTCGAGCTTTACCAATAATGTAAAACTTTCCATCCCTCTTCACCTTAACGTAGTCAAGTTTCTCTCCAATCATCACCGCTAGATTCGAAGGAAGAGTCCAAGGAGTCGTTGTCCAAATAAGTAGAGAAACATCAGGATCATCAACTAAAGGAAACTGGACTGTAATGGAAGGATCATCGACATCTTGATAATTGAGATTCGCTTCGAAGTTTGAAAGAGGGGTCCCCAGTTGAGCAGAAAAAGGCATCACTTTATAGCCTTCATAAACGAGCCCTTTTTTCCATAGCTCTCCAAAGATCCACCATACTGTTTCCATAAAGGTGGAGTCCATCGTCATATAGGTTTGTTCGAAATCAACCCACCGCCCCATCCGATTGACGGTCGCTTTCCACTCTTCTGAGTAACGCATCACAATGCTGCGACACTCTTCATTAAATTTTGCAATCCCAAACTGTTCGATTGCTGCAGCACCCGAAAGCTCTAAAGCCTTTTCGATTTCCATCTCAACGGGAAGACCATGCGTATCCCACCCAAAGCGTCGGGGCACATGATATCCTTTCATCGTCTTATAACGAGGAATTACATCTTTAATCGTTCCCGCTAAAAGATGGCCATAATGAGGCAGTCCTGTCGCAAATGGCGGTCCATCATATTGGATAAATTGGGGGCCTTTTTTTCTATTTTCAAGAGATTTTTTAAAGACCTTTTCTTTCTCCCATAATTTTTGGATCCGTTCCTCCCTTTCAGGAAAGCTTTCTTTTCGGTTTTCAAACATACGTAAAACTTAAGTGGGGTTGTATCTATAAAACTCAAAAGTTTACACTCCTTTTCTTTAAGAATCAATACTTGCTCTATTTTCTATAACCTGTTAACATAGGGGATGTTAATGCGCAAGCAAATGGTTATCAACGTTTTGTATATAATTCTCAAATATGATATAATTATACTTGGGGGTGCGCCGGTTTCGACTTGGAAACAAAGTACCGATGGCATGCAGAGGATTCGGTTGGCCTCTTTAAAAAGCCGAAACGACATAACTGTCAAAAAATCAAAAGTTACTAGCATTGAGTCTCACCCTGCATTTGCAGCTGAGCACAAAGATGTTAGAGCTATTGCTTAAGACCTAACCCGTCTATTGCAATCGACCCTCTAGGATTGAACCAGGGATCTTAGAAAGGTCGTCAGAGATCTTGGTATGAGTAGAGTCGCTTGACTTCCAGAGGCACTGCTTCAAGATTAAAGGAGGTCCGTTAAGTCCCGAGTGGGGTTTCTTACAGCAAGACTTACACTAAAATTTAAGGAACTAAGCATGTAGGCATTGTTATGGAGTTTGCTAAGGACGAGAGTTCGATTCTCTCCACCTCCAATTCATTGGACGCTCTTTGTAGTCCACCATCGTTTTAAAGGGTTCATGCACTTGCAACTGAGAGATTTATGTCTCTCAGTTGCAAGTTCTGAAATACTAAATTCAAAAGCCTGCACTTTTCGTCCGCTTCAGAACTCTCAAATAACTCTCTCGCTTTTGCTGCAAGCTTAAGAACCATGTTTGCAGTGATATGAAATTTCTTAGTCCGCTACTTCATGTCTTTTCATTTCATCGACAATCTTCGATTGCCTTGCCTTGTAGTCCTTCACTTTTTCAAGATACATGACCTCATCGATAAGACCATTTAACTTATCATCATATATTTGGCTAATACGCCATTGTATTCTATCCTGCTCTTTTCGAAGAGTACTCAAGCTACCTTTATCATTCCCTTTAGAACGAATGGTTTTGCTTTTGTCTTGTCGTGCTTGGATTGATACCCATTAATAATTTCTTGGACTCGATGAAATGTTTCAGGGCTAACAGACATTCATAACGATGATTCACTACCCCATATTTGGTTTCCATTACACTACAATAAAAGGGCTTTTTCAAAATCTTGTTGAGTTGAGAAATCGCAAAAGGTTTTCCGGCTTTTGTTCTTGCCTTCATCTCAGCAAGCTCATCTCGAAGCTTCCTCAACGAATAGGCACCTGTCGCATATAGCTCAAACATTTTTGTAATGAAAGGAGCCAAATTAGGGTCGGGTGCAATTATCTTATTCCCCTGCTCGTCTTCATCTACACTATGTATATAACTGGTAGGGGCTAACCCCATCCAAATCCCATTGCGCGCCGACTGTTCTTTTGATCTCCTAATGTTATCGCTTAATTGGAGCATATATGAATGGGCGAACATCACCCCCATATCCCATCGCAAATCGAAAATCCTCTAGATAGTGTCGTCAAATTATATTTCCCCAAAGATGAATGCATTTAATCTGGATAGCTACGAGGAAAGAAGTCGTATTTTTTGCGTACATTGTTGCGATTCCTCTCTACCTTTTTTAGATGCAAAAAGGAATAAAGAAAAAATTAAACAAGTTATAGGAGCCACAATCAGAGTAAAAAGAGAACTAAATTTCCTTTCAATTATCTCAAATATTCCTATAGGCATTTGTTTATCTACAGAATCTTGAAGAATTTTTTGGGCGCTTTCGGGCTTAAAATGATGAAAAGAAGTAAAAAGGGTTCTCATACCTTTTAAACCTAAATGTAATGGAACATTCTGTGCATCAACAGACTCCAATATAGGTATAACAGAGTTACTTTTAACTTTTTTATTTGGAAACTTATCTATCAAGTACAATTTGATATCTCTCTTTAATAAGGATGATAATTCTTCAATAACGCCGATTGAAGGTCCTCCACTCCCAGAACATAAATCTACAACACATTGCTGGTCGGATTTATTTAATACTTCTGCAATCTTTGGAACAGCAGATTTATAGATTCCAAAATTCGTAATCTGATAAGACAACAAATCTGTAATGTAACCTCTTAAAAAATTTGGCAAACACTTTAAATCTTCAAATTCAAAAAGGTGAAGTCTAGGAAATTTGAGTTTTTTCATTTTTTTACAGATCTTTTTTCAACCAGTCTCACCAATGATTTTACAGCTTCTGGAAGTTCTTGTTGCATCCTCTTTAAAAGACCATCCTCAAAATCCTTTTTGGATCTTTGATCTTTTGGAATGAATCTCATAGTATGAGTAACATTGACTCCAGAATCTACGGATATAAGCTCATGCGATAAGATTATGATTCCAAGTGGTGTTTGCCCCTCATCAACAAAACGTTTATTAAGAACGCATTCAGTTATGGTTATTTCTAGAGGATGAGGTGCTCCTTTCGGCAATAATTTAGCTTTAGCATTTACAGAGAATGTAAAGCCTTCAATTAACTTACACTATTCGATCCCAATATCCCACTGTTCCCATGTTTCTGGTCTGCTCCAAAAAGACCATACATCCTCCGGTAACCCTTTAGTAAACTCTGTGTGTGAAACTTCAATATCCAAATTATATTCTCCTATTTAAAAGACTTTGCTTCTCAAATCCTTCAGTTGCTTCTAATTAAATACTTTCAGAATGGTTTTCCAGAGTGCACTTTAATGAATTCATAGCGCTTGGCAGAGAATCTCTCAGCCTTTTTCCAATAAAACAATCAAAAATACAAGATAACCACCCTTCAAATCTAATAGAATGAGTGAGACGCGTACCCTGAGGGATCTCCTCTAAACGATGACCTACGATCATCTTATTCCATAATGGAAGTTTGCTTCGGACATCAAAATTTCTATTGGCCATAACATTGACAAGCTCAAAGGTAGTACTTGGGCCTCCACTTGGCTTAAGAGCACCTACAGAGCCCTCACTGAATGAAGAAGAAAGCTTACACCAAGATAAACTGCTATCCCATATAGGCCAGCTTTCTACATCAGACAGCTTTTGCCAAACTTCTGCTGTTAGCGCTTTAATAGTAACTGTATGTTCAAAAATACACATAGGTCACACCTTTATAAATGTTGCTTTTTTTAATTTAAAGAAACCGTGACTGAGCTCAATACCATTCCAAAGCTATTGTCCTGCAATTTATATCAAAAAAAAATATAGTTGCTAATTAAATTTTAAGTCAAAAAAATATTTGGATTTTTAGGATTATCGACAAAATACCACTCTGGATATGTCTAAAGAAAGGGTGAAGACCAACTTTGAGACTGTCTCTTATACACATCT
>JAUHQH010000105.1 GCA_030408485.1 Candidatus Neptunichlamydia sp.
GAAGAAACTCGATTTTGCTATATATGTGGGGGAGTTCTCAGTACTGGCCTTAGTAAACTCTTGATCGCAGGACATGCTGTAGGTATTGTTTTAGATAGAGAGAAAAATCAGATTTATTATCTAGATTCTAAAGGAAAGGAATTTGAAAAAGAAAAAAGAGTAGTAGGAACCTATTATAGCATTTTTCCTGAAGAAAAAAATCACACACTACCAATGTCCACTTTTATCCGCACTCTAAAACAAGAAACTGGTTGGAAAGTTTTTAGTAATAAAGTAAAATTCCAAAATCAACTCTATTCTTTCAATGAATTTATTGGAGGAGGAATAAACTTCAAGGATTTCCTAAAAGCGCCTATAGGAGATTATAATTGCGTTCTATGGAATGTATGGATGGCCCATAAAATAATGGTGGACCATGTATCTCCTTCAACATTTGGAAAATATCTAGAAACAACACCATTAAGGGTTATGAAATCTGAATTAGAAACTGTTCTTATTGGTATATTTCCATCCGAATTACAGGAGGACGGTTTTAATCGAATATCTGATGGAGCGTCTGTGATACTTTAACCCCATTGATGTTAATCACGGCAATCCAACAAAGCAAAGAGTTCCCTGAAAGTATGACTGACAGCGTTATAGTTGATGATCCTTATGGTGATCTTAACGTTTCGGATTAGAATTCTGAAGGAAGTGTTGTGACATCTTACGAAAAAGAGGGGTCTCTCTCTAAGGAAGACTTGATAGCGCAACTAGATAAAGACATTCCTAGATGGGAGAGCTTTACATTCAATGACTCCAAAATTGGAGGAAAGGGGGGTCAAGGAGAAGTAATCTATAATTCTCTATTGAATTACTTCTCAGAAGCAAGAAAAGCATGTGGAGTTATGTTTTATTTGGATCAGCGTGGATTATTTGAACCTACTAACACAGTCCTCAAATTCTTAAATAAGGAAGGTATCGAAGGATTCTCTAAGGAAAGAGCAGTGGACATGAAACATAATTTAACTATTGATGCCAATGAGGGTAAGTTTTCCTTCAAAAGAGAGGTGGTTTTTGATATTACGAATATAAAATGTTTAGAAGAACCTCTTATCTCCTTAAAGGTTAATTTTACAATAGACGAGGATCTAAAATATAAGTTTGCTTACCTCAAAATGATTGACGAGTAAGAAGGGATAACCCCTTACAAGGTGACAGTCGATTTCAAATCGATCCCTAATAAACCTCTTGACTTGTACGAGGCGTTATTTAGTTTCACGGTAATTGTGGTTTTCTGGAACTAAATCGCCTAGGCAAATCATCTCAACTTGTTGCGTGGGGCTCCTCATTTTTTTAATAGAGATTAGATTATTTTAGAAAATTATGGCAGTTCTCAACACTTCCAAGATCTATCGTTCCACTTTTCCCAGAGACTATAATCATATCGAGCTCCTAGTTACCCAAACGATTTTTTCTTCTGAAACTGTTGAAAACAAAAGAAAAGAGAGATTAGAAGAGGAAAAATCTGATTTTCTGTAGATTTATCACTCACCTTACGCAAAAGAAGAGGATTGCTGTAAGTTTCTTAGGTCCTTAGCAATCCCATTTAATTTGCCCTGACTATTAGTTTATTTTTCAAAGAAAAATGATTTAATTTTGTCTTCACCCTCAACATTTCCAATTTGCAAGTAAGCTACAACCGGAGCAAATATATGGGTCTTCTCCCCATCTACAACTTTTGTTGGAGATTTTTCTAAGCTTGTATTCTGTTTTATTGACCTATGATACTCTTCTATTTTCCACCGTTTTTGATAGATCTCATAGATTTTTTCAGCATCACTTCTTAAGTCATTAGTAAGCGAGATATCATTCTCCTATAGAACCACCTTCGTTTTTGAAGACCTTTTCTATCCTTATCAAATACATAGCAAAATCAGAGTTTCTAAGGTTTAAGTGGCGACATGAAAAAGCGAGTGGCAGCCAGAGCATCTTCTGGTATGAAGAGTGGCTTGAAACAGGCAATTCGGAAATTTTAGACGATATCATCAACTACAATGAAAACAACGTACGTGCAATTGAACATCTCTACCTTTAGCTAAAAAATCAAAGCAATCTAAACCCGCTTGCGAATAACTCTTTGATTCTCATGCGGTCTTCATTTTCCTTATCGCTCTTTGAATAGATTTCAATGAAGTACACTTCATCATTTTCTGGAATATAAGCGTAAATCACCCGGATACCACTTTTTGCTCCCTTTCCCTTCAATGCCTTACAAGCAAATTTCTTTGCTTTATAGACTTGAGGTGATTCAAAGCCTAAATTGTTGATAGGAAAAACTCCGTGGTTATCGATTTGTAGTTTGTGATAAGCAAAAAGTTGAGCTTTGATAAAATTCTCCAAATCATCTTCAAGAGAACGATACCCCTTTAGCAATTTTTTTAAATCTTTAAAGAACCCATCCCCCTTTGTTATCTTTGCAAATTTACTCATTCTCGTTATTTCTCACGCTATATTCAGGAGTTCGGTAAAAAACAGTTTCATAGTCGATAACTTCCATATCACCCGTAACTTTCCATGGGATATCTCTGTGAGAATAGTCACTAATTTGAGATGCATTTTTGTCAGACAAGCGATTTAGGACTTCATCAACAAATGCGATCTCTTTTCCGGACAGACAATCGAGATTTGGTTTTCGAAGTGGTAAATATTTTTTTTGGTCTTTTTGATAGTAGGCACTTTTGATTTTTTCGATTTCCTTATCTGAAATCATAGAATTTACAATGGCTGCGAATTCAATCGGTGTGGGGCCAAAAGTGTTTTTTTTGTAAGTCGCACCAACAAGCTGTTCTTCATATTTCTCATAAAAATCAAAATCAATGAAATACAACAACTTATAAATAACAGTTTCGCCTACATTCGACTTCGCTCCAACTTTATTAAGAATATAAAGCAAGACTTCCCGAAATTTTTGGGCGTTATTCGCCGGTACGCTAATACGCAGTGCTTCTTTAGCTTTTTGCATTGGATAAATATTGGATAAATTAACTTCGTCTAGGGGAATGCGGCCTAAAAGCTGGTCGCAACTAACTTCAAGAGTATCCGCAAAACGGTTCAACTCTTCAGCTTTTATTTGACGATGGTTATTTTCGATATTTGACAAAGCCTCACGATTTAGGCCTACTTTTTGAGCAAGCTCGTCTTGGCGCCAGCCTTTGGCCTCTCGTAACAACCTAATCCTGTCTCCTAAGGTATCACTCATACTTTGACTCCCATAATGATACCTTTAGTATATCAAATGTAAGATTATTATACATTTATATATGAAATTATCTTACATAATCTACTCAATTTATTAAAAACCAATGCTTTGTGATTTTTTGTTTTTAAAGTATTATCTATAAAACTTGCCAAAGCATGGTACCATACTCTTCCAGAGTAGATTACATATTCATTACTCGAGGCATCAAAACCGTTGATTCTGCAGAAATGCTCCCTCCCAATCAAAAGTTCTCAATGCGTCTCTCCACCTCCATTTTATCTATGAAAAATACCTTTAACATTTGCTTCGAAAAACTATTCTTAAAAAGTCATTTGGGACACTAGTAGGACAGCACCCTGTAGCCTTTCTCAATATTTAGCGCATTCGTAATTGTTGTTCAGATAACAGAACTGACGCATCAAAATTTGCCTAAAAGATACTTTCTTCGAAAGCTTGGAGAATAAGGAAAATTTTTTTTGATAATCATCTTGTTTTGGGTTCTATTTGCTTGAGTAATGAGGGTCCCAACTTTTGGAATAATGATAGGTTTGCTGCTCCATTTCGATTATCTTCTTGGAAATGAATATCTAATCTTCTATCCAATTGGTTTTCAATGTCCCAATGGTCCCTTGATAATTTCAAGTAGGTGACTAGCTTCCCAGTCTAAGCTTGTCATGTAATATCTCTTTTCAG
This sequence comes from Candidatus Neptunichlamydia sp., assembly GCA_030408485.1. Lineage (GTDB taxonomy): Bacteria > Chlamydiota > Chlamydiia > Chlamydiales > Simkaniaceae > Neptunichlamydia. The sequence goes on from JAUHQH010000105.1 coordinate 3,935, forward strand.
TTTTAACTTCTCCATCCTGATAGACCTCAGTTTCTAGGGTGAAAGATATTTTTTAACCCCTTCGATCTTTTTTTTGATCAATCCAATCTCCACTTCCCCTCGGTTCTTTTTCTAGTGTTCTGCTCCTACTCATTCCCAATTCTATTTCGGAAAAATAAAGTTCAACATCCTCAAATAGACTTCCTTGATTTTTCTTTAGAGCCATAATAACATAGTCTCCTCTCTGCTCAATAATTGTAGCTCCAATTGCTGTTTGGGTCATCATTGCATCTACTGTTATTATGGTTTTCTCAGAGCTTAGGCGGAGCAGAGATTTCACTTCCCTTCCAATCAATCGATAACTGATCTGCAA
>JAUHQH010000106.1 GCA_030408485.1 Candidatus Neptunichlamydia sp.
GAGATGTGTATAAGAGACAGGTAATAGAGAGAGAGCTGTTTAAAGAGTTGAGCCTTTTCCCAGAGAAAAGCTTGTCGGAACCAGAAATTTTCCAATGTAATGTAATTTTTTAAGGAATAGCCAAGGAATGTTGGGGAGTGTGGAAAGGGAGTTTCTATAAGGCTATCGAAGTGATCCATTGCTACTTCTTCACCTTCTGCTCTTGCAAGATAGCATCCTTGAAGGAGAAAATAAAGGGAAGAGGTGTCTTGAACAGGCTTTCCTTCAAGAAGTTTTCCGGGTTCTCTTTTTTTTCCAGAAAGAAGAAGGGCCCAAATATAGAGTTCTTCAAATTGTTTGAAGTTCTTAAGGTAGGGAAGAAGTTTAGGAGCATTTTCTATAGTAAGGTCTTGGTTAAAAAGAGAGTAAAGAAGGCGATCGCTTGCTTTATCCTTGATCAGATCAAGCTTTTGAGGAAGAGACACGTTGTCGATGGCAATTTCATAAAGGTTTTTAAAAAGGAGAAATCCAGGGTCTAATTCGCTGCGGTATTTCACGCGGATAATAAAATCGATCAGTTTAGGATATCCGAGTTCAAATAATGCTAAGAGGCCATTTTCTAATAGGGTTAAACGGTGCTTAAACGTTTCAGGGATATTTTGGATGAGTTCATATAGACTTCCTGGTCGAGCCAGCCAAAATGAAAGGGGAATGGATAAAGCTACATCTTCTTCGACTTCGCATGAAAAATTGGGAGGAATTTGGATAAAGGGAAGACCTTCCCAGCTCACTCTTAGATTTCGCGTTAGTCGATCAGTTTCTGCCAAATTATAAATGCGGGGAACGTATCGAAGCGTAAGCAATGTAAAGGCGTAAGCTCCAATTCGGTCTTTCTGCGCTGTTTCATGGAGTCGAAAGAGAATATGTTTATCTAGAACATAGCGCAAAGGGTGTTTAGGGAACTTACGCACAGCAAGTTCTAGGCACTTAATCTCTTCTTCCAGATTATTTTCTGCTTCATAAACGAGAGATTTTCCAAGGTATTCAATAGGAGCTCCAGGAGTTTTATGAAGAAGTTCAAATTGATCAAGAGCTTTTGAGAAAAACTCTTTGGTCTTACTTTTTTTTGTTTTCCCTTGTTCTATCAGTGTAAATCCTGCACGAAAAGTTGCTTCCCTTCCTTCAGGGCGACCTTTGAATGAGTGGGCAATGCGGCGGTATTCCATGAGAGCACGATTATAATCTCCGCTAAGTAGAAAGGCATCAGGAACAGAAAGGCAATTGACGAGTACATTTTGACTTCCTGTCGATAGGTGAATAGGGGAGATTTCAAATTCTGTATCTTTCGAAGCAAGACCAAAATGACCTCCAACAATAGGGACGTGACTAATATAGTTGAGCTTGGGTTCACCATTGATCAAAAGACGTATGGTATTATCTTGTTTTTCTACAGCAATTGTATACGTTTCATCAGGTTCTAACGAAATATTATCGACGCGCGAGACTTCTACATTATCGCGGAATAGCTTTACACCAGGGTTTCCCTTAGAACCGGTCCAAATAAGATATCCTTTTTCTAATCCTTTGCGTCCACTATTACTAGGAACACACATCATAAAGCCGATTCCACCTCCTTTTTTTTGAATTTTCACATCTGCTTGAATTTGAATATTTCCAGAATAAGATTCCTTTGAGAGCATTAAAAGAATCCATTCCATTAACCCAGCGTAACGGGAAATTGCCATCTGTTTCGTGAGTATGACACTTTCTTGGAATTCCCAGTTTCCAGGAGTGTCAATATCAAATTGATCTGTGGGGATCCAATCGGGACACCCTTGAATATAGCGCTCGAGGTCTGTGATAATTTCTCGGACAGATTGGTAACGCTTATTCATATCTGGGTGCAAGCATTTCAAAGTAATGCGAGAAAGTTGCTGGGTAATTTCGCGGCAAGGAGCCACATATTGAGGGTTTTTTGGAGGTTCAGCCCCATTTTTATTGAGAGCTTTGCGCCACTCTTTAAGATTTCTAGGCCTTTTATAGGGAATTTCTAGAGTTAACATGAAATGGAGAATGACTCCCAAAGAGTAAATATCGGATTGAATGGTTGCAGGACAGGCAAAAGCCCTTTCAGGAGCCATGTATTCGATGGTTCCCGCTGCTCCTTGAGAGTTTGTTTTTCCTTTAAGATCTTCCTTGTTCGCGCTTTTATCCCTCTGGTCAGTTTCGGGGGTATAAATCTTTGTGGCGACCCCCCAGTCCAAAATGGTTACCTCATTGTATTTCCCAATGATGATATTTTCAGGTTTTAGATCTCGATGAAGAAATCCTTTCTCATGAGTATGTTCTGTTGCTTGGCAAATATTTAAAAAAGCAAGCATTAAAGAAGGAATCGATCCTACCATTTTGCTTTCAGAATGTCCATGATCACTTGCCTTTCTTGTAGCAACGAGAATTTCTTTTAAAGTCTTTCCCTCTAAATAAGGCATTGTATAGTAGAGATCTTCGCCATTGTCGATGAGATCATAGATGGAGATAGCAGAAGGGTGAGAAAGTTGGGCTGCAATGCGAACCTCTTTTTTGAAACGGCGTCTTGCTGACTCCTTTTCCTTTCTTTTAGGAAGAAGTCGTTTAAGAGCAACCTTTCGACCGCAAACAGGATCTTCAGCTAAAAAAACTTCCCCCATTCCACCAATTCCAATCAATTCAATCAATTGGTATCGATCTAATTGGATCGGGAAGGAATAGGGAGAGGATTTTTTCTCACTTGCTTCTGTATCTTTATGTTCCATTCCTACGAATGTAGCAAAAATTTTCCTCTTTATTCAATTGAAAAGTAGTGATAGGATGGTATTTATGTCAAAACGTGAGACCATCTTAACAGGAGATAGACCAACGGGACCTCTTCATCTGGGCCATTTTGTTGGATCCCTGCATTCCCGAGTTGAACTTCAAGATATTCACGATCAATATGTGATGATTGCTGACCTTCAAGCGTTGACAGATCATGCAAAGGAGTCGCAAGAGGTTCATGGTAGTGTTCTTCAAATTGCTCTAGATTATTTAGCTGTTGGGATCGACCCTGCAAAAACGACGATTTTTATCCAATCCTTGATTCCTGCACTTTCCGAGCTAACCATGTACTATCTCAACCTGGTGACTTGGAATCGTCTGAAGCATAATCCGACAGTTAAGGAAGAGATTGTTCAAAAGGGTTTTGGAGAAAGTGTTCCTGCAGGGTTTATGACTTATCCCATTTCTCAGGCTGCCGATATCACCGCCTTTAAAGCGACACTTGTTCCTGTCGGTGAAGATCAAAAACCCATGATTGAGCAGACAAATGAAATCGTCCGTGCATTTAATAGAACCTATAAAGCCGATGTTCTTGTAGAAGCAAAGACTCTTATTCCTCAAATTGGACGTCTACCTGGAACAGATGGCCAAGCGAAAATGGGTAAATCTCTCAATAACGCCATATTTCTCTTAGATACTCCAGACCAAGTTTCTAAGAAAGTGAAGAAGATGTATACCGATCCTGGCCATCTTAACGTGGAAGATCCTGGAAAAGTGGAAGGTAACCCTGTTTTTAGCTACCTCGATGCATTCGGAACAGATCTTGAGAAAATCCAAGAGGTGAAAGGACACTATACCAAAGGGGGGCTTGGAGATGGAACAGTTAAAAAGTACCTTCTTGAAGTTCTTTTGGAGTTCTTAGAGCCTATTCATAAAAGGCGCTCAGAATATGAAAAAGATCCTGGCGCTGTGATGGAGTTTTTGCGTAAGGGAACAGAAAAGGCAAATGAAACCGCTTCAAAAACCCTTGATGAGGTCAAAGAAGCTGTTGGTGTCCTTTATTTCTAAACGACGATTGTATGAGCCCATTTAAAAAAGAGTGGAAATGCTACCTAGGAATGACATTTCTAGTCTTAAGTTTTCTTACTTCCTCCAACTCTTACTTAGAGTCTTCATTCTTGGTATTCCTCAAGTGATGATTATCAATTTAAAAGGAGGTAACCGTCAAGGTTGATCCCCTCTATTTGAGCTCAAATGAAGTCCTTATTTGATCTCTAAAACTTAAGGATCACCAAGGGGCGGGTCCGAAGTGATTATGTAATCTCCTATCTTTCTCTATTAGGTTTAAAGAGATCGTTTCTCCATTGTACCCCTCTCTTTGTTTGTCATAAGTTAAGATGTATTGATAGTGATAGCTCCCAACTCCAAGAAATGGATATGATCGTCCACCTCCTTCCAATCTTGTTGAAGGAAAGCTTTTGGGGAAATTATTTGGAGAGGTAAAGAGATATTTGTCCGAAAAATTTTTTAACGAACCTCTATAAAAAGGGGTTTATCTAATGATTGTTTACGATACACTCATCATACCTAAGAGGTCTCTTATTGAGGCAATCTTTGATCAACTCAAACATATTTCTTTAAGTTGAACATTCAAGACTTTAAGTCAATTTGATTGCTGGTGTAAGAGCTTTCTCTTTATATGTAACCCTTGAAAAAGGAACTCGGGTTAAAGATAATAGCAATACGCGTCACCATCAAAATATGGCGCGATTTAAACAACTGTTCAAATCTTTGCCGAATATCAGAATATATTTCTATCTACCTTTAAGTGATTACTATCATATTTTCTTTCTTCCTCACTCATGACTCCTTGGCGTCACGTATAAAGCTTAGAGAAAAAATCCTACGAAAAAATTCACCAAGAGGGTAGAATGAATTCTTTGATAAAGGAGGATTTTTATGCCTGCAAGTCCCATTTCAATGGTAATCTCATTATTTTTTGTTATTAACGTCCTAGGAAATATCCCTCTATACTTAGCTCTTATTGGAAGATTTTCTGTAAAAAAGCAGCGTGTAATTTTGGTTCGAGAGTTTATTTTTGCCTTAGTGATTCTTCTTGCCTTTAACTACTTTGGTGGAAGAATCTTTGAATTCCTTGGGATTACGCAGCCCATATTAGGAATGGCGGGTGGAATTCTCCTCCTTCTTATTTCTATTACAATGATCTTTCCTACCCATGGTCATGGTAAAGGGCCAAAACATGAGCCAATGATCGTCCCTCTTGCAACCCCAGTGATTGCTGGACCGGGGTCGATTACTGCTGTCATGCTCTTTTCTTCGCGCGTAGATAGTAATCTTCTCATGACAGGAATTATCACGGGAGCCATGACTGTTTCCTGCTTGATTGCTCTTTGCTCTTCTTTTTTTAAGTATGGTTTAGGTGAGAAAGGTTTAATTGCTTTTGAACGCCTTGGGGGGATGATCGTTGCTCTAATTGCTGTTCAAATGCTAGCTACAGGGACGATCGACTTGGTTAAAACCTCTTTTAATTTGTAGTACTGCTCCCTCTTATCGATACTTTTCGAAAGTTGATCTAAGGAGGGTGTTGAAAGGAAAAAAATAAGAAAAAATCTGATTGTCTGCAGACTTATCAAGAAAGAGAGGTTTTTCTATCTTTTTTAAATTATAATCATTGAAGGAGAAGAAGACAAAGATCTTACAGACTTAATTACTCAGTGTGGGAAGTGGGCAAAGAATTTAGATTCTAATGCTCTACCATCTGTTGATCAAGAAATTATTCAAGCTATTGAATATGATCAACGGATCCTTATTCCTGGAGGATGGAAAGGAGATCCATCTGGGCATGCAATGTTGTATATGCTAACTAAAACGACAGATCCGAACAGCTATAATCTATGTGTAATCAATACCGGTTCTGGATTAAACTATCACCAAGGAATAAGAACCTACAAAAAAGATTTACGACTTCTTGGATGTTATTACAAAGACATTCCCAAAGAAAAATTGCTTCACGAATCCAACACCTCTATATTCTCTGATCTACTCCAATTACTAGTCAAACGGCAATTAAATGATTTCGATCCTAAAATGATCTACGAGGGGATCCTAGCTCATCTATCTCCTTACCGAGATGATGCACCCTTGATGAATAGTGACGAGAGGAGTATGCTTTTTGTAACACCGCAGAAAGGGGGTTCCTGCACATTTAGAGTCATTAAAGCATTTATTCGTCTTCATTTGTATTTAAACAGAAAAACAAAAGAAGACTATAAGGAACATATTCGACTCATTGAGAACTTAACATTCCAAAAATACCAAGAAAATCTTTCTGGAAATTTACAGAGTCTTGAGCTTCTTAGAAGTATGGATTGTAAAATTGCCAAAAGGATGATTCACCGGAAAGAACTTGGTGTTATCACAGATAATGCTGATTGTATACCAATTGCCCAACGGCAAAAAGAAAAACACCTCCAAATGATTCCCCAGACTAAACCTGCGATATATGAGAAGCGTGTTAAATCATGTTCCTCCTATTACTATCCTAGTATACAGGGAGCAGCGGTTCCAAAAGACGATTGTAATACACCTATAATTACTCATACGAGTCTAATGGAAATTTTGAATGAAATTAAAGAGTATGAAAGCAATGTGTCAGTGTGTCACTATAAGCCTTATATTCTGCATAAGATCGATCGCTTTGCCCTGTCTTTGCCGATAAAGAGAGGGGGAATGTCCAGTTATGGATGCTCATTTGTACCGATTTTTAAGTTGTTAAAAAAATATTGTCATTACTTGTTTCCTACAAGTTGGGATCCCACACCGCGCTATCTATTAGCTATCTACACCTTGTATTTTGCTTTATGGGATCTATTCCCAAAAACTTTTGAGGAGATTAAAGCAGGATGTTTTTGTTCAGACATCGAGAAAGTTAAAAAACTCCTGGGAAGACTTGTTCCTCCTAAAGACCTGTTTCAAAAAATTGATGAAGATCCCTTTTTTATAATCACAAACCCAGAAGAACAGAGCCGTTTTAAAGAACTTCGAGAAGCGTTTAGCGTTTGGAACAGTCCAGAAAATCCATACGACGTCTTTGCTGGTACATCCTTTCTCACACAAAAGATCCTCACTCCAGAATCAACAGATCCTGAATTTCGATTTTATAGAGAATACATGGAGTGTGTAGGGATTAGCAATTATGATTTTGCCCATAAATTAGGTGGGGAATGTGGAAAGTCTCTAGAGACCCAAGCGTTCTTAGCCACTAAAGATAAGGGTTGGGATAGTTTTACACCTTTTACACTCTTAAGACGGGCGCATTACTTTTTGGGAGTGTTTACCCACAAGAAGGCAACGTACGATCCACGATACTACCACTCCTACAAATGTATTAGAAAAAATACTATAAAAATTGAAAAGAGACAATATCTCTCGTTGTCTGACCTTGAGTTTCTTTTTCAAGGTGCGTATGGTATACACCGACATCAATTTCCTTCGTTTATCAACAGCTGTTTTAAGCTCTCAACTTTACGGGAAAAACAACAACGCTTGGAATCCTTTTCAACAGCGATTCAAAAACAAGCCGATCCTTTAGAGGCAGATCTCAACGGTCTGAAACAAGAAGATGCGAGCTTTTTAAGGGAGCTGGCATCGTTTACAAGTGCGCAGCCTTTGGCTACTCATCAGCTCTTATTACTCTATTCTCAACACGCATCTCGACTGCAAAATGCGGAAGAGAGGATTCTATTCATGACGCAATTATTCAAGACCTCAAAAGAGGGAGATAACTTTGCGCAATTAGCAATATCTCCAGATAATTTGACTACTGCAGCCCACCATTTTGCAAAAACCTTGAAAAGACTTGCTTGCGATACAGGTAAAGAAACTGATCATGAACTATTTCTTTTTTCTTCTTATGTCATAACTACCATAGCTCAGTATTACGATAAGATTCCTGAAAAATTAGTAGCATTTCGGGATCAACAAAAATTATGGATGGATCAAAAGCTCGCCCAGCTGCAGTTACAAAAAGGGTCTGAAACTCACCAAAGACTCTACCACCTTCATCTTTTATATCATTTGACCCGATCTAAAACAAAAGAGACTCTCACAAAAGAGAGACTTATAGAAGCGCTGAGTCATTATTTTGCCGTTTGTACCCTCCTCCCTGCTAAGAATCATCCATATCTTTTCCTAGAGTCTGCTGCCATAGCACAAATGCACATGGAGCTTCCCTCGCTTGCCAATCTCAATACGGAAGAATTAGAGGAATTAACAAGAAGGATTTCTATCGCAAGTGGTGTTGATTGCGTTGCAGGCAAGGACTGTCTAACTAGTAGTTCTATTACACACAATAAGCGTCTGGGAATCATTAGCCTTCCTGAGTATAAGGTTCGTTTCCACTATGCTACCGGTGATACTTTCTATCAGGGTCAACTTATCAAAAGATCTGATGATTTTAGAAGTTGTGGAAATAAAATAATGTATCAACGTTTATTTGACGAAGAAACCTTTCCTACATTCAGCGTGGGAAAGGTTTTGTATTTGCAACATCCAGCAGGTACTTTTCGGAAAATAGACAATCAAATCACTTTCAAACGCCAAGATCAGAAGAGTTGGGCACTTTTTATTGCAGCTGAATGTTTGAGCAATGAGATCCCCTTACCTTTTCGAGCAGGCTACACGCACTTTTACTGTCCAGATAAACATAAATGTTTTTTATTAAAGGTCGTAATTATCATTTATTTGAGAAGGCGCATTCTTCAAGCTTTTATACTATCCACGAAATAGTCTCTTATGATTCTAAGTATACGTTTTCTTCTGTTGAATGTCCGGCGTTAGAAGCTTTCGAAAAGCGAAAGTATATGTATGAAAAGACCCTCTCCAATACTGAGCGATTCATAGAGGTCCCAAGGTATGACCTCACTTTTGAAGTGAAGAAAGGTATACTCTATTGGCAACAAAAACCCTCTTTTTTTGTTGTTAACAACAATCTGCCACAAGGTATATTAGCTGTCCAAAAGCAATGCCTCCTCTTAGAAAATTCCTCAAAAGAGAAACTCCTTTTAGTTCCTCGCTTTAATACACGAGCAGATCAGGGTTTTAGTAGAGAGGCGATATTACAGCCTGCTGATACACCAATCAATTGGAGTCATCCTTTAAAGAAAGAATCGTATAGTTGTTATAAAATCTCAAGCGACAATACAGAGCAAAAAATAGTGCTCAAACCTTTAACGTTAGGGGCTAAGCTAGATCTTGCGTATTACCGCATGCATGAAAGAAAGTACGATGAATCTATTAGACTATTTAAAAGCGTTTCTCCTTTCAATCTGTATAGAATTAGCAGTGAAAATATTGTACTTTTAAAAAAGATCATTTCTTTCGGATCCCCTCAAAAAAACCAGGCTCCAGAAGTCTCCGCTTGTATCTTAAGGGCAGGGCTACTACTTTATGATGCTGAAAAATTCAATGATCCTACGTATACTTTTTCTACACCTATTTCTGAGGAATTATCAGCAGCGTGTCGCCATTATCTAAGCAAAAAAAACCACATTGCTATAAGTCATCGGTTAATAGATGAAGAATTAAAGATTTATAACAATTTATTAAATGGGATTTTTACAAATTATCTTTACCGATCTCCATCTGCTGGTATTCATATGCCTATATATGACATTTCAATCTGTTTGAATAGTCGTTTGTCTGTTTCCACTTTTGATTGGAGATTTATAAGATCCTCTTTATCCTTTGATAAAAATCTAAGTCTACCTTATAGACTCCAGCGGGATGGTGATTTTTGGTACGTGTACGAAGCTATCCGCTTAGAAAAATATTCCCTTCAAAGGATAGAAAGTTACCTTCTTTGCCAGATAGCTAAGAGTGGTAGTAGTGGATATACAAATCTGGGCTTACTTTGTGTTGCTGCGGTAGCTCATTGGAAATCTTCGTTGATTGATCATAAGCTACCTGAGATACCAGATCTGCAGGCTATTTATGAGGCGGAAGACTTGAATGCTGAGATATCAAAGGAAAAGGAAAATGAGTTTAAGAGAGAGTTAAAGTACCTCCTTTCCGACATTAAGTATGTACTAAGACAACCTACTACCTCAGTTCCGGAAAGTATTGTGGAGGAATTTACTAAAGATAAAAAAAAGCGAGTTCCAGGCGATTATTATGAATCGAAATCAAAACCTATTACTAGTAAGCCATTATTTCAACAGTTAGAGATGAAATCCGTTCATGTCAAACCACAATGTTTATCCAAATTGGAGATTTATAAAGGGAAAGAGAGAGGTAACCATTCCTGGTATAGAGGATCTATTCAACGGGAATTGCTCAGTGTAAACAAAGAGATTGCTCAAGGAAAGAAGCGTTTAGAGAACTATTCAGAACTGGCAACTAAAGGTAGGGATTGGTTTAAATCCTTTCAGGATCTACAAGACAAGTTGAATGGAAAGATAAACGCGTTGACAATCTCTGTTCAAGAGAAAAAAGAGGGTATACTTGAAGCATTAAAACTACAACAATCCAACGACTTATTAACAAGAGATCAACTTAAACAAATAGCCGGTATTACTATCCCCCTGACCATTGAGGATTTAGAATATATAGTGCTTTGGGGAGATCAGGAACCAGAATTCCTAAGAATTGCCTGCATAAGATGTCCTCAGCTTAGAGAAAAAAAGATTCAACAGGGTATATGGGAACAACTCCTTGCATACGAGGTAGATGCTGTTTACCTACTCGTATACAAAAAAGCTCTTTCTGCGTATGAGAGAATGGAAAGTGCAAAAACAGATAACGAGAGGAATTTTTACGCCGCTGAATTGGCTCTAGCTCTGGAAAACAATCTTCAGGAATTCACGGTCCATCCATCTATTTCTCAGCTGCACATGCTCATCTTTTCTCGGAGATCGAAAATCTTTCCTCGGAAAGATCAAATTGAAGATATTCATACACTAATCGAGAATGACTCCTCCATTCTCCAAAAGATTATGGGTGGTGGAAAGACATCTGTAATCGCAGCTTTATGGGCTTTTAGAGAAGCAAGGTATACAAATAATCTGCCGGTAATTTTTGCGGAAGGTTCTCTTTATCAGTTATTAGGAGATAGTTTAACAAAATCTCAATATACTATTTTCGGACAACATATTTTTGCGATAGACCCTCCTAAAACCAACCTTAATCTAAAAATGATTGAGACTATCTATAAACAACTTGAGGAGGGACATAAAAAGCATTGGGTTTTAGTCATGAAGGCAGAAACGCTTCAAGCATTTGATCTGGAATTACAAAAGCTTATCTTAGAAGGAGGTAATGCAGCCAAAGAAAAACAAAAAGGATTACGCCGTATCTTGAATCTCTTTTAGGACCAAGGTACATGCTTTGGGAGATGAAATTGATCTTATTTTGCGCTCAGACTTTGAAGTAAATGTTCCCACAGGAGTTAAGACTCCTTTAACTCCTCACCGTATTGCATTGGTGGGTGAAATTTTAGGTGCCTCTTAGATATCAAAGAGTTTGGGGTGAAAACAGGAACGCATACTTCTGTAACAAAGGAGAGTTTAAAGGGTGCTTGTGATGCATTGGCAGAAAAGATATCGAGATCGAAGCATCTCTACATAAATGTAGAGATGAGAAAAGCATTTACTCAGTTTATAACCGGGAATATAGATGCAGATATCCCACAAAATTTACAAAAGCATGTGAATCCTCTTAAGGAGTCTAGCGATATAGAGGAACAAAAAGCAAGTGAGCTGATTCCTCTTGCACGTCATATCATAAGAGATATCCTGCCCAATCTATTAAAACAATCTCCAGGGCTTCACTTTGGGAGAGCAAAACTTGAGTCTTATCCTGGGAAAGTTGTACCTTTTATTGGAGTAGACACTCCTTCTAATCGAGAATTTGGCTACCATTACGAGGCGCTTTGTAAACAATTTTTCACTGCTATTGTCAAAGGAATTGACTCCCTTCAACTCAAAGATTTTGTTGAGCACTTTACACAAGAGGCTAACAGAGAGTCTCTGCTAAAAAAATGTTTACTTATAGATACCCAAACAGCTAAACATTTTACAGAAATGACAGGATATAAACTCTCCGATGCTAGTTCAGAGTATGGGTTACAAAAGCTATTGGAAAAAACTCAGAGAGATCTAGAACTGTGTATACAGATTGAGGCAGAAACAGCATTGAAAGTTGTGACCTACTACAAGGAGTATCATCACTCTTCTGCTCAGTCGTTTCCTCAACTTGTTCACAAGCTGAGTGGAATGACAGGGACCCCGTGGAATAAAGACGGTTATAGCAAAAAACTCGGCGCATTACGGGCGGATATCGGGGCTGAAGGACAAATCCTTCATACACTTCTTATGCGTGAGAATACGACAGAAGTTATCAAGACAAATGCCCCTACTATGGAGTCTCTATTGTCAAATAACACTCTTCATCCTAATGCCATCTTCGATATGGGAGCTATATTCAAGAATCAATCTAACGAAACAACGGCGCGAGAGTTCTTACAGTTTTTTATTGATAAGAACAGTCCTAAACAAGGGGTTCTTTTTTTTCATTGCCAAAAGGGGGATATATCTAGTGATCGATTAGCTTTAGGGCGCTTGACTCGAGGAAAGTGGGACGTTGAAATTTTAGAAAACAGCAAAGAACAAGCAATCATAAATAAAGGAGTAGAGATCGATCAGTGCCTGTTCTTCTTAGATCAACGTCACACCACTGGGGTTGACCTTCCTTTTCCCATTACTAGCCATGCTATCACAACAGTCAGTGAAAATATACAAACTAGAACGCTCCTACAAACAGTGATGCGCCTGAGAAAATTTTGTTATAGCCAAACAACAGATTTTGCTTTGCTAGCATCATGTTACGAGTTTATGAAAGGGGAAAGCAGCTCAAAGCTTACAATACAAGATATATTATCTTATGCCCTTGTTCAAGAAGCGCAAAAAAAAGCAGATTCTAATATACAATCTTTTATACAACAGATAGACGAAGTTTTTATTGAGTCATTTCGAAGTAAGGCATTATTAAAAGGTCATGTTTCTCCGGAGGTTGTCAATGCATATCAACCATTCTTGTGCCCTCAAATAAAAGATGAACCTTATACGCAGTTTTTCTGTAAAAATGCATTGCAAGACCCAATTCAGTATCTTGAACAATATGCAAAGAGAAAAGTCGCAGCATTCTCAAGATGTAGATCATTAGATGAAGATAGAACGCATATCAATGAGCAATTAGGAAAAATTGTAGCTGCCGCTTCCAAACAAAAAAGCATTTTCCCGGAACAAGTTGTTTCTTCTAGGACCTTGGAAAATAAACAAGTAGAAGCGCAAGTTCAGCAGGAAATGTGTGTCGAACAAGAGCAGGAAACTGAATTATCACAAGAGCTTTTACAAGAACTACAGAGGTACCAGAACGGAACTACAGGTCAAAAAGCTGAACACGTAAAATGGTGGGGCAACCAAGATCCTGCTAGAGCTATTGAAGACTTTATTAATGCAGTTAAAAAAGGGGGATCTGACTCATCTTTATTCATATCTGTTCCTGACAATTTTAAACGTTGTTCATATGACCCTTCACGCAAGTTTCATTTGCTCTTTCCAGAAAGCATTTTTTTAACCACTGCTGTACAAAGAAGCTATGAGAGACACCTTCCTATTTTTCATTCAAGCCAGAAGATCGCTGAGTTTATCCTTATTATTCAAGAAGATCATGCCTACAAGTTTGTGATTGTTTCTAATGAAGAAGCTGTGTTTCTAGGAAAACACCTTGATAAAGAAGGGTGGCTTGTTGATTCTAGCGGGCGCTTTATTACTGATTGCAGTTCAAAGAATACTCTTTTAGAAGATCCTAGCATTTGCGAAAATCTTGTTAATATCAACATTTTCCTTGGAAGAGCCGCACCTATAGAGAACATTCCTCAAGGACCAACCTTTTTCCATATTTGGCTGCAAAACGGAAGTGGTAAAGAAAAAGATAGACGAGATTATTTAGCTTTTCGTAGCTTTAGACAACCTGGTTTAGACAAACTTACACGACTTATGAAGAGCGTACAATTCAACACCGTAATAGGAGGAATAAATAGGGAGAAATTGAACCCAGAATCTGTACCAAATATTAGTAATAAAGTGGAGATTTTTCTCATTCCTGAAGATATGATACAATATATTTGTGGAAACCAGGTTCCATTCATCAATACCGACCATCTTAGTTTATTAAATAACCAGGAACTAATTCAAAGCGTGCCCCTTGATAAAATAGAATATCTGGAGGATCGTCAGCTAAAGCATTTAAGTTCCAAGCAAGTTAAAAAATTACGAGGTAATCAGCTAAAGCATTTAAGTTCCAAGCAAGTCAGATGTTTATCAGGTGCTCAAGTTAAAAGATTACCAACGGATAAAATAGAACATCTGGAGGATGGTCAGCTAAAGCATTTAAGTTCCAAGCAAGTTAAAGAATTACGAGATAATCAGCTAAAGCATTTAAGTTCCAAGCAAGTTAAAAGATTACCAACGGATAAAATAGAATATCTGGAGGATGATCAGCTAAAGCATTTAATTCCCAAGCAAGTTAAGGGGTTATCAGATGCTCAAGTTAAAAGATTACCAGAGAATCAAATAGAACATCTGAAGGATGATCAGCTAAAGCATTTAGGTTCCAAGCAAGTTAAGGGGTTATCAGATGCTCAAGTTAAAAGATTACCAACGGATAAAATAGAACATCTGAAGGATGATCAGCTAAAGCATTTAGGTTCGAAGCAAGTTAAATGGTTATCAAATGCTCAAGTTAAAAAATTACCAGAGAATCAAATAAAATATCTGACAGTTAATCAGCTAAGGTATCTAGATACATATCAAATACAATTTGTTTCTAATGTGAGCGTAATGCTGCATATATCTTATAAAAAATCTATGTATATGACGCTTTCACAACAAACATGTTTTTTTGCGAGTAGGGTGTTCATCTTACTTGTTGTAACTAAAATCAGCATGTTAATATACGGGCGGGCGGTGAGGTATAGCCGAAAGTTATGTTCGATCATAAAAGGGGGTACCCTTGGTAAGTAAAACTTTCCATAAAAATGAGGAGTACGCTCATAGAAAAGACCGCCAATTCAATCTGACGTTAAACAAGAAAAAAGTGTACCATTTCTCCTTAAACCTGATAAAATTTTAAGGAGTAAAAATGAACTAATTAACAAGTCAGAGAGTGGTAGAAAATAAGATAGGGCTTTTAAGAAACTAGGGAGCGTGTCAAGAGCCTGGAAAAGAGGTTAAAAAGCGGTAATAACCACTTTCGAGACTCCTAACACTTTCGACATCTTGCTCATACTGCAATTTCTTTATAATTCTGTACCTTGCTTTTGACATCGAAGCAATTAATGCCCTTTATGGGGGTTTTTCTAGTAGACTTGTTGCGTAATCAAAAATAGATCAATAATTCCACCAGCTTTGCCGTTTAGCATCGATTGAGATGGAAGTTCCAAAGGTCGGCACATAGCAATGGCATTCTATCTTCTATAGCCTAATTTTTATTTCTTATGGGAGTTTGCATGCATCCGTATCTTTTCATCTCTCCTATCACATGCTCGACAGGCATTCTTAAAGAGCTAATCGCTTTATTGTTTGATAGTTCCAATTCAGTTAGAGGCATCTTTTTTTTCTTCTTCTTAGGAAGATAGACTTTCTACTTGATCAGGAAATAAAGAATCGATCCCTCTATATCCTCTATCCCCCCATACAGAATATCCTTTGGGAATGGATGAGGTAATGCCTTCTTTTTTCAATCATTTCAAATCATGGAATCTTCCATCTCTCGTAATATCCCTTTACGTCCACCGTCAATACCGCAGATTCTCTCCTTTTTATTCGCTGAATCAAAAATCGCTTGACCAAAGAAAATAGTCAATTTATTAAACTGACTAATACTTAACGCTCGTTATAGCTCTCATGGTCCGTTCTTTCCGTTTAGCTCGTTTTAACAATCCTCCAATCATCTGGGCTCCTTCATATATTCTTCTGAAAAACTTTATCAAAAGAATCTAAAGATTTAAATCGCAACAAGTCTAGTCTTTTCTCCACAAGGTTAAAAACCAGATACAGCCCCATTATGGACGAAATCGAAGAACTTTCTTCCTCTGGCGCGAGGATTGACTTCAAGATCTTATCACAGAAGCAATTCGAGGAGCTATGGTTCATGTGAATGACCTCGATAGTAATGCACCTCCCAATAAGACGGAGATGAGCGCTCAAAATACTATACTCAAGTTGCCTTTGTTACTTCTGAAATCAATGTTTTAAAATCTATTTAGTGAATATAGGTATGGAGAGAAGACTCAATGGTATACTCTGAATCTTCAGAGCTGATAATCCATAGGTACTCATGTCCCTTTGTGAAAAGATGATCGAGTTTTTCTTCATCGATTAATAAAGAAAGTCGCTCTTTTTTTCGTTTTTGTTCATAGGAAAGGATATGGGTCGTTTTAGACTCTGCTGTAAGATCAATCGTATAGAGTTGAAGGTTGTCGTAGTAAGTTGGGACATTAAGGGTAAGATAGAGCTTTCCATTTTCTATGTAGGGGGCATTGCTAAAAGAAATCTTTCTCCGGGGGATATTAGTACACGGTGAGCTCAGACCTGTTCCAGAGTCAACGGCGCGCATTTTAAACTTTAGAGCGCCGTTACGCGCTTGAATCCAATAGGGAAAAGGGAATTGTTCTTCGTTCTTGTCAAAGTAGAGAACGATTTGTTTTCCTGAGAGATTAGAGGAATCATGAGGCCATTTCGCAGTATAGACATCATACTGGGGATCTTTCACTTTTTTCCCATGTCTAACTTGAGGAGGGTCCCAAGGTCGGGAACTAACAGTTCCCGGTCTTGCTGTAGCCCCTTTTTGAAGGCGATCTTCTTCAGAAAGAAAGTGGAGCTTAAGAGAAATAAGAGGGATTAAAAAAGCATCCATTTCATCGGTTGGAATCCAAGCTTTTCGAGTTAGAGAATAGCATTCAGTCACACATTTTTTTTCGATGTCCACTTCATAAAGGATCCAGGATGTATGACCTGGAGCTCCTTTTTTGATCCAATCGGCCCAATCAATTTTTTTTGATTGGTAGGAGGGGATGCTTACTTCTTCAAAAAGGCAGCGATGATCTTTTTTTGAATGGAGGTGTAGTAGAGAAACGAGTTCATTTTGTTCGGTAACAATGTAGCTTCCCGGTTCTCCTTGATCGAACTTCTCTTGAAGGGTAAAAGCAAAGAGGTTTTGGGCGATAAAAATAAAACAAACAAGGCAAAATTTCATTGGTAACAATCTACCTTATGTAGGGAATTTTTGCGATCGATTTGAAGGGTAATATGATGAACATTATATTTTTCTTAGGTTGCTTTAAAAACATTTTTATCGGAAACAAAGTGGGTCCTTAAAGAGCGTTGTTTTGTCGATAGGGAGCAGATATGAACATCTCCTTCTTACTAGAGGTTTTAAGTCAAAATGATAGCTGAATAGATGTTTCCTTATCGGTCAATTTCTTTTATTATAAACAATTCTAGGGTTTTCTTCAAAAAGAAGATCAGGTAGACATAAAACCAATGAACCTTTAGGAGCAATCATGAAAATTTGGATGGTCATGGGTATTCTATGCTTTGGAACCCTATATGGAGCTGAAGAACTTGCATTAGTAAAAGAACTACCACCTTCTCAATGGGAGGAGGAGGTCGGAACCATTGATGAAGCAGTTATCAAGTTAACCGACCTTCGAAATAAAGAATTGGCCAATGCTGCATGGGCTCAAAACCAAGGAGATCGTCTCCAATTTCAATCCGATAATTTAATCGATGCACGAAGATACTGGAATGAAGCCGATGTAAGTCGAGAGATTGCTGCACGCTATCAGGAAGAGATTGATAAATTAGAGTTTCGAAAACAAGAAGTATTAAAGAAGCAAGGGATCGACTATACCCCACCCTAGTCCATGGTCTGTTATTCCTCTCTTACTTTGCTAACTGATCGTATAAACCCATTCTTCCCTTTTCACCTTGAATCGGATGAAGTTTATAGGCACCGATCAAGGATCGGTTGATCTCTTGCTGTAAGCTAAGATCTGCTCCAACACTCCAAAGATTAATTTCTGTCTCTTATACACATCTCCGAGCCCACGA
>JAUHQH010000107.1 GCA_030408485.1 Candidatus Neptunichlamydia sp.
GCATTATTGGGAAAGGGGGAGGAGGGGTCTTGATCATAATCTATTGAGCAGAATAAGCTTAATAATTCCATTAGACCTCTTGCCTTGTGGGTTATTTTTCAAAACAAGAATAGATAAACAAGAGGTCTATTTCACTAGAAATAGATTTATCTAACTAGTTTTCAAAGCTGCAAACTCAAAACTCAAGTCTCCAATAAAAAGCGCTTCTTTTGGATAATGACTAAAGTGAAACTCCCATGTATTCAAAGGAAAGAATTGTTGTTTCCTGGTGTAGAAGAAGCCATCTTTTAATCATCTCTGAAATAAAAGTTTCTGTAGACAAACTACTTCAAAGGCTTGCTCAAGAAAAAAAAGTACCAGAGTCAGGAGGAGACTCAAAAGGATTCCAAGTTGTCCAAGGAATCGCACTTTTAATCCATTAACCAAAAGTTTTTTACCTTTAAATGGAAGAGGATCAGTAAGATATTAAGTACCTCTCGCATCTTACTCTATATGAGTCTGAAGATTCTTTGAGCGGCTATAAAAGGAAATGTCGGGTGGATTATCAAATCCTTTGCATGCTCTTAATATGACGGATGGCTTTTATTTTCTAAAACTTTTCTTTCTTTTATGCCGCTCAATAGAAAGTTCTATGAGTCGATCCATTAATTGGGAATAAGGAATTCCATTTGTTTCCCAAAGTTTTGGATAAAGGCTAATAGATGTAAAACCAGGAATCGTATTTAACTCATTTATAAGAAGAGTCCCATCTTTTTTAAGAAAAAAATCGACACGAGCCATCCCCTCACAACGCAGGGCATTAAAAGCTCGAATTGCTAAACCCTTGACCTCTTTAACTTTTTGTGCGTCCAGATTGGCTGGAATAACAAATTGAGCGCCATTTTCATCTAGGTATTTAGCTTCATAAGAGTAAAACTCATGGGTTGGTATGATTTCTCCGGGAAGTGAAGCTTCAGGGGTTTCATTCCCTAAAACCGAGCATGCAATTTCCCGCCCATCAATAAACTCTTCAACCAAGATTCTCTCATCATATTTAAACGCTTCTTTGATTGCTGGGAGTAGCTCTCCTGGCGTATGAACCTTACTAATTCCAACTGATGATCCCATTTGAGAGGGTTTAACGAATAGAGGATGATTCAGAGCTTGAATGATTGCTTGTTCATCCACAGGATCGTTGTAATGAAGGATTTTATAAGCTGGAGCTGGAAGGGAGGAACTTTTTAAAATTTCCTTCATAATCCCCTTATCCATACAGATTGCTGAACTCAAATGATCAGGGCCTATATAGGGAAGGTTTGCAAGCTCTACAAGACCTTGAACGGTTCCATCCTCGCCAAAAGGACCATGGAGAACAGGAAAAATGACATCTAAGCTTCTTTTTAAAGTGCAAGGAGAAAAGAAGGTCTCTTTAGCTGAAACTTTTTGCAATAAAGGAGGAAAATATGGGTCATTTTTTTTAAAGGTCGGCAAAAAGTTATTTTTTAAAGCAATAAGGAAAGGTTCTGCTTTTAAGAAATGCCACGATCCCTTTTTGTCGATTCCAATAGGAAAAACATCATATTTATTCTGATCGAGATGTTCAATGACTGACTTTGCAGATCGAATGGAGACTTCATGTTCTGCTGACTGTCCCCCAAAAAGTACTCCAAGACGAATCTTCTTTTGTATCGGTTTCCTAAACTTGATGATGAAACTCCTTTCTAAAAAAACCTAGCTCGAAAGCAATCTCTTTCCTTACAATCATATCTGAAACGGTCGATGAGGTCCATTGGAAATCCTTTACTCACAAACAATTTTAGCCTTTCTAATGAAAGTTAGGCGCCTATCTTTAGCTATTCTATCTGATGAGATGGGATTAGGAGTTGGAAGGACACGATTCTATATTGGAAGGATTTCTTACCCCCTCCAATTTGTTGTTTTTGATCATCCCTCAAACCTTGGTCACTTTATTCCCTCTCTTTATGAAATTGGGATCAACAAACTTTATCTTCTTGAAAGCGAAGAAGAAGTTAAAAACCTTCTTCGACATGAACTTGCACATTATATTACCTATATTGAACACGGAGAAGTCATTGCCTCTCATGGAAAAGAATTTAAAGCGATCTGCAAACGGTATGGATGGCCTTCAGTTATTTCAAAAGCTCATATTCCTATAGATAAAGCTCTTAAAAATAAGCAGATCGTCGATAAAGTTCGAAAACTTCTATCTCTTAGCGCAAGTCCTCAACCTGAGGAAGCAAAACAAGCAACTCTCAAAGCAAAAGAACTACTGTCTAAGTACAATTTAGAAATTACAGCGATGGATGATGAAACCGCAGTGATACGCACACTTGAAAAAAAACGGAGCAGTATTATAAAGATTCAAGCCATTGCAGCAATCCTCCACACATTCTTTGTCTATCCCGTAATAAATCATGGAAAAGGTATCCTCTATCTGGAAATCATTGGAGATCGAGTCAACGTTGAAGTCGCTGAATATGTGGCCCACTTTTTAGATAAACACTTCGAAACTTTATGGAATGAAGGAAGAAAAAAGGACCCTCTTTTAAAAGGAGTAGCCGCGAAAAATGCTTTCTTTAGAGGTCTTGCAACAGGATATCAACATCAAGAAAAGCCTGATTCAAAAGCATTGGTTCGAATAGAAAAAGAGCTAATTAAACGGGTTGAAACATTCTATCCTCATCTCGCGACTTCCAAGCAGAACCCTATTTATTCTGAAAGAGCAACAAAAATTGGTGAGCATTTTGGAGAAAAACTAAAGATTCGTGAAGGAATTAAGAAGCATCTTACTCCTTTACTCTCATGGACAAACTTGTCATAAATATTAAAAAAAGTTAGCATTCGGTGATGTTTTTTTAACCTACAACACGAGGGAGTTTTATGAAAAAGATGCTAATTTTAGCAGTTGCTGCCCTTTCTCTTTTTGGTTTAAATCTTTACGCTGATGGTCAAGGTGAACCTGTAAAAGATGAGCCTATTGGAACTACTACTGACACAACAAAAGAATATCCTTCTTCTGATAATGCAGTTCAAGTTTCTTTGAACGATCAAGAGGAAGAAACTAAAGGATCTTTTATTGCTTATAAAGAAGGAGAAGAAAAACCAACAGAAGATGAGCGTCTTGCTTAATTTTTTCTAAGCCTTTGAGGCGGACCTGATATAGGTTCGCCTTTTTTCTTGTTAAAATCATTATGCCTGTAAGTAAAGAAAAAAAAGAAACTCTAGAAAAGAAGATGGAGCAACTTAAGGTCTATGAAGAGGATCTTATTGAGAAGTTCATTTTAGGCTCTGGCAGCGGCGGGCAAAAAGTGAACAAAACTTCATCCTGCGTCTACCTTAAACATCTGCCAACAGGGATTGAAGTCAAATGTCAACAAGAACGTTCGCGAGAAATGAATCGATTTTTTGCAAGGAGAGAACTTTGTAAAAAGATCGCCTATCAAATTCACCAAGAAAAAACACAAGAACACAAGGAAAGAGAAAAAATACGGCAGCAAAAAAAGCGGCGATCTCGTAGATCAAAACAAAAGATCTTAGAAGAGAAAAAAAAGCACTCGGAGACAAAAAACCTTCGAAAAAAGGTAGAAGAAGAATGAAGTTTGCTGACTATACAAAGGGATATATTTTAAAATTAGAGTCAAGAGAAGAATTTCATGAAACACTCTAGGCTTTTGCTACAAAAAAAGGGAAAGCACTTTACTTATACCCATGTCGTTATCTCAAATGAGAAATGCAAAACTTTTTCGAGGCACTTTTTCAAAGGAGTCGTGATAATTACAGCTGAAATCTTCCTTTTTCCAGTTGATATTGCAACGATTCGCAAACCTCATGAAACGGTTGAATTTTCGAGGGCTCAACTTTCCTCATCAATTTGTTTTGTTAAATCTCTTCAGGTGATATTCCCCACAGCTTGCTGCGTGAAAGAGACAAGGCTGTTATATTCACAAAACCCACAACGGATCAGTACTTACGTAATGTATAGTCTGTCCTACAAAATACCGCAGAGCAGTTTTTGACAAAAAAGCAGATGAAGTTTTGAGAGATGCATGTTTTGGAATATCAAAAAGATATGATATAGACTTCCTTGAAGGGGTTTTAGTCACCTCTGAGCAGTTTTTATTTTAGCTTTTATCACGCTTCGCAGTTGAATGGGCGTTTTTGATAAATGGTGTAAATCGCTTTCCGATGAGCAAAAGCACTCACCCGGAAAAAGTGCTCTCCCATTGGGCCATACCCCTTTCCAGGAGTGATAATGAGATGCTTTTTCTCCATAAACTCTTGGAATACATCCCATGAGTAGCGATCAGGTGTATGCACCCAAATATAGGGGGCATTCTCGCCCCCGTAGACTTGATATCCTTCAGCTATAAAATGCTCTTTTAAACGCTTTGCATTTTCCATTGTATAGATAATGTTCTCCTGGATTCCGTCCCATCCCTCTTTAGAAAAAACTGCAATCCCCCCTTTTTGAGCAATATTTGATGCCCCATTGAAAACAGTTGAAGAAAAGCGATAGTAGTCCTTCCAGATAGGATGGCCGCAATCAAAGGTCAATGCGTTAGGAATGACAGTCCATCCTAAGCGAACCCCTGTAAATCCTGCTAGCTTTGAAAAAGAGTTCACTTCAATCGCGACTTTTTCTGCCCCGGGAATTTGATAAATTGTTTTAGGGAGCAGCGGGTCTTGGATATATCCTGAATAAGCACCATCATAGAGAATAACTATTTTGTGTTTAAGAGCATAGTCTACAAGCTTTTTCAATTCATCATAAGTATAAGCAATACCTGTTGGATTGTTAGGGTTGCAAATATAGAGAAGGTCTAGATTGGGAGTTAATTCTGGAAAAAAGTGATTTCCAGGATGACAGGGAAGTAGGTGGATATCTTTTGCTCCTTGCAAAATCGAGCCGTCAAGATAAACAGGATAAGCAGGGTCTTGGAGCCCAATGGAGATATCTCCCCGAAAAAGAGTCTGCAGCCTCCCGACTTCACTTTTAGCTCCATCCGAAATAAAAATTTCCTCGATAGATAATTCCGGATAATAAATTTCACGAATTTTCTCCCTGAGCTCAGAGTTTCCTTGATCTTTTCCATAACCAGAATACCCTTCTGGCGTTCCAAGTTCTGCCGCTGCTTTTCTCAATGCATTTGCAACCGACTTTGGTAGGGGAAGGACGGTATCTCCTATTCCTAAATTCATCAGCTTGACTTCTGGATGCTCTTTCAAAAAAAGCTCTTTTCGACGGTTAATCTCAGGAAAGAGATAGGACGGGTTTAAAGCTTGAAAAACATCGAGACGTTTGATCATAGTAAATTTTCCTTTGCGTAGAGTTCTGCAATCAAAAGTCCTCCACCTGCAGCCCCTCTTATGAGGTTATGAGATAGAGAAATAAAACGAATATCAAAAAGGGAACAAGCCCTAAGTCTTCCCAAAGCAATGGCCATTCCTTTTCCAATATTCACATCAAGTTCGGGTTGGGGACGGTCCTCTTGCTCAAAGTAGACAAATATTTTTTCTGGAGATGAAGGGAGTTGAAGTCCCTTAAAACGATCCCAACAATCTCGGACCTCCTCAAGGGTTGGTTTTTTTTCAAAAGAAGCAGAAATACAAGCTAAATGGCCATTGAGAACTGGAACGCGTATGCAATGGGTACTGATTCTGATTAAAGGATTGTCTAAAATTTTTAATGATTCACTTTCTGATTTTTCCTCTTCCCCTTCAATAAAGGGAATGACATTATCACTCAGCGTGAAATGACTTCCTGCACCACTTATCGACTGAAGATTTGTCACAGAAACCTCTTTCAAACCAAATCTCTGATGCAAAGGATAAAGAGGAAGAAGCATGCTCTGCAGAGTACAATTAGGTTTGGCAATGATTGATCCTTTCCATCCTTTTAGCTTCGCTCCATTGATTTCAGGGATAATCAAAGGGACATCCTCCTGTAGGCGGTGAAAGGAAGCTGAAGAAAGAACTGGAACCTCTAAATCCGCGTAAAGAGGATCATATTTTTTTGCTGCTTCACTTGTAAGAGCAGAAAAGATTAAATCACAAACCTTCCCCTTTTCAATATTTCCCAGCTCTTCTCTTAACGGAGCAAAAACTAACTCAAAATAGGGGTGACTTCTCAGAAGTTTTTCATATGTTTGCCCTACAAGCCCTCTTTTTCCTAGTAAGCCTACATTTAACTTACTCATATATAGCCGTTGGGATAATGGGTGAATTTAAAATGAGATCTTTAAGGAGTTGTTGGTGTTTAAACGTAAGGCTAGTTAAAGGAAGTCTTGGCTTCCCTGCCGGAAGTTTGGCAAGCTCCATCATGGCTTTAATAGGAACTGGATTTGTTTCGATTTGCGAAGCATCCATAAAAGGAAATAACTCTTCATAAATAGCTTGAGCTTGATTCTTAACCATTTCACCCACTTTATGTGGCATCAAATTACTGAGGACGGAAATGAGACCACTTGCCCCAATCGCAAGTAATGGAAGAGACATCAAATCATCGCCTGCAAACAAACGAAAGTTCGGAAGTCTATTTCGAATTTGAGCAGCATAAGGAATGGAGCTCGAAGCATCCTTAATCCCTATGATATTTTTTTTTGTTGAAAGACGCACTAATAGCTCTATAGATAAATCAACCCCAGTTCTTTTCGGGTGATTATAAAGGATGATTGGGAGGGAGGTTCCATTAGCAATCGATTCAAAGTGCAGTGCAAGTCCTCCTTGGGAAGGGCGGCTATAATAAGGAGCAATAATCAAGAGCCCATCTGCTCCCAGTGTTTCAGCAACCTTCACCTTTTCAATTGTCCGTGCAGTAGAAATATCCCCAACATTGACAATGACTGGAACCTTTTTTTCTTCAACTGCGATCTGAATCACTTTTTTTTGTTCTTCAATCGAAAGAGTCGCTCCTTCACCTGTCGTCCCCAGTACAAGAAGAGCATCAATTCCCTCTTGGATTTGAAAACAAATGTTTTCCCCCAGTCCTTGTTCATCTAGTTTTCCCTCATTAAAAGGAGTTACTAGAGCTGTAATGGTTCCTGAAAATGCCATGCAAACCTCTCTTCAAAAAAATCATCAAAGGTATAAATCCCCCGTTTCCCTACAAGCCATTCAGCTCCTAAGATTGCCCCTTTGGCAAAACCATCACGACTCTTTGCTCGATGAGTGATTTCTATAGTATCTTCTTGGCTATCAAAAATAACCTGATGAGTTCCCACATGATGCCCAGAACGAATACTTTCAAACATAAGATCAGGAACCTCTTCCATCAGTTTTAACGCTGTCCCTGAAGGAACATCCTTCTTTTCAGCATGATGGATATCGATCCCTGATTTATCATAGAAGTCTCCCATTAAAGCCCCTGCCATTTTTGCTAAACGTGAAAAAAAGGCCATTCCTAATGAAAAGTTAGGAGCATAAAGAAGGGGAATTTCATTATCCTGGGCAACCTTTAAAATTTCTTCTCGTTTCCACCCTGTTGTTCCGAGAACCCAAGGGGTTTGAGTTTTAGAAAGAGCCCTAGCTGTTTCTTTAACAGCTAGGGGTTCTGTAAAATCAATGACAACATCTATTGTAGAATCTAGACCTATTGAAGTCTCATGGCCTAAATCATGGGAAAGCCCTTCGACAGCTTTTCCCATTTTTCCATAGCCTAAGATGCCAATTTTCATTCTTTCACCGTCATTTTAATGATTTTTTGTTCTTCCACAGGACGGTCTTGCATCACTGTTTCAACCTTTTCAAACTTTTCAACAACATCATACCCTTTGGAGACTTCACCAAAGATTGTATGGTGGCCATTAAGCCACGGTGTTTCTACCATTGTAATAAAAAACTGACTTCCATTGGTTCTAGGACCTGCATTTGCCATTGCAAGAATGCCAGGTTTACTAAATGTAACACTTGGCGTGCATTCATCTTCAAAAGGTTTTCCCCATATTGATTCACCACCAGTTCCTGTTCCTGTTGGATCCCCTCCTTGGATCATAAATCCCTTGATAATACGATGGAAAATAATCCCATCATAGTACCCTTTCTTTGCAAACTTGATCATGTTCTCGCAGGCTTTCGGTGCAATCTCAGGTTTAAGTTCAAGTTCAATTATTCCTTGAGTTGTCTCCATTACAATTGTAGTTTTTTTTGCCATGAAAGCTTTTTCTCCTTATAAGTGGTTTCTTGTTTTCCAATCAGAGAAAACATACAAACAACCATTGCTACTATCTATCTCTTATTAACCCCCTCTACTTCACAATATTTTAGGTTAGAGACAGAAAAACTGCAACCTGATATACAAAAAGAAAAGGATTCACATCAAATTAGAGAGTACTGGATAGAGTCATGAAAAGTCTTGTATTTTTTCTGCTTTTTATTGTCTCATCTACCTGGGCACAAGTCACCTATATCTACAATAAGGATGTTGAAGGGCGAGAATCAAAAACAACATGGACCGTTGCTCTTAAAGGAGATGATCTCTATATTAATGGAGAAAGCCTCAATGGGAAAACCCACATCATCACAACTCCAGAACGGGTCACTAAAAAGTTCACCCATCAGAGCGGGAAGAATAAATACACAATGACTCTTGAGGGATCTAAATTAAAAGCCCAAAAAAGGGTGAATGGTCAGCTTTCTGAACGACACTTCAATTTAGGGAATGGTCTTTGGGTTCAAGAGTTTGATTTTAGCTTTAATCCCTTTATCCTCTCTGATTATCGGGATTTTAAATTTTCAATCATTCATCCCAAAAATCTTGATCTTTATGACATGATTGCAACAAAACAATCTTTTGAAAAGATCGATCTGCACGGTAAACCTCGAGAGGCGATCAAAGTCAAGGTGACCCTAACGGGGTTCAAAAAGATGTTCTGGCATGCAGACCTCTGGTTTGATCCTCAATCAGGAGATCTTCTGAAATATATGGCAACAGAGGGGCCAAACACTCCTCTTAGCGTCATTACACTTTTCTCAAAACAAATCGACCATTAGCCTCTAAGCTATCTCATTCTTCGATGAGCTTTTGAGCTTTTCTAAATAGGAAAATCACTAAAACAATAATGAGAATAAAGACACTGGGCATTGCATAAAGTTTCCAATAAAATAACCCGCAGCAGGAATCAAATTCAAAAGACCAAACCGATCGGGAGAAATTCCCATGATTCGAATTCCAATTATAGGAGCTGTTGCTGCAAAAATATACATAATCGCACTTGTCGACCCGATCATGATCGAGTAAAGAACAAGAATCTTATTTTTAAAATCGCGCACATAAGCTCGATAAATCGTACGGATTTTTATCGCTTCTTTTTCTATACCACTTCCCGTTTCAGCAAGACGGTAGACAAGATAGAGTGCAAAAAAACCATAAAGCAATAGAAAATAAAAACAACTTTCCCACCCTAAATACACAACGATAAATCCCCCGATTGCTATTGCTACCCCTGGGATAACAGCAAAAGCAAGCATTATATAGGCTGTGACTTTTCGCGCCTGTTTCTCATAAAAATAGTCACTGATGATCAAAAAGGTTAAGCTAAGTCCTGTACTAGATCCAAGCGCCGAGATAAATCGGGAAATAACAAGAAGTGTAAAGCTATTGAGTGGACCAGCGATTGCACAAAAAATTGTTCCAATCAAAGAAACCCCTATTCCAATATTAAGAGCCGGTTTTCTTCCAAATTGTTTAGCAATCGGACTGTAGATAAGCTGCCCCATCGAATATCCCACCAAGTAAAGGATCACAGTCATTTGAGCTACACTCGCACTAATTCCGAACCGATCCATTAAAGTAGGAATCGCTGGGGTAAAAAGAGCGGCTCCTATCGAACCATATGAAATCAAAACAATTAATGTTAGAAGATGAGGTTTTTTACCCTTAATCGATATTTATCTGAATGAGATTCTATGGGAGATGTCACGTTTTTATGATCCTTTCTATTGCTTCAATCCATTTTGGATGGTCATTTAAGCCTTCTACAAGGTCTAATGAAACCCCACCATTATGAACAAATAGCTCTTTATACTGAAAGCCTATTTCTTCTATTGTCTCCAAACAGTCTGAAACAAACGCAGGTGAAAAAACCAGAACCTTTTTCTTT
This sequence comes from Candidatus Neptunichlamydia sp., assembly GCA_030408485.1. Classification (GTDB taxonomy): domain Bacteria; phylum Chlamydiota; class Chlamydiia; order Chlamydiales; family Simkaniaceae; genus Neptunichlamydia. Next base: position 10,098 of record JAUHQH010000107.1, read on the forward strand.
CCCTCACTTGCAAGCTTTTCTAGAACTTGGTCGGAGTAAGGCTTAAGCCAAGATGTCTTACTAAGTCTCGATTGGAAGGCTAAGCTCCATTTCTCTTGAGGAATTTTTAATTTCTTAGCAATTTTCTCGGTGGTTCCTAAACATTGTGCTGCATAACACCTCGGATTTTTTCTGCAACAATCCTTCTGCACTAAACAAGTCCCCGTATCATCGGCTTTTTTTACTTGCCGTTCGGGAAGGCCATGATAGCTAAAAAGAATATGGTCATAAACTTCAAGATCATACTCTTTTGCCCTTGCAACATGGGCCTCAATAAACAAAGGATGATCGAAATAAGTCGAAACGACCCGAGTCTCCGGAATCACTTGCCAGGTCGACAGATGCTCAAAAACCTTCTGAAGAACCGATCCTGTCGTTGCCGAGGCATATTGAGGAAATAGTGGGAAAATAATTAAATGCTCAAAACCTTTGAGTCGTTCAAGCCCCTTTTCAATCGAGGGGTTTTGATAACGCATGGCAAGCTCAACTTGATAAGACTCCCCTAACCTTTCTTGCAACCGCTCTCTTACTTTTTTTCCATAAGTCAAAAGAGGTGACCCCTCCTTTTTCCAAATCGATTGATACAGCTTTGCAGACTCCTTATAGCGACGTGGAACGATCACCCCTCTAACAAGGAGATTCCTTCTCAATGGGGGAAGATCAATCACCCGACCATCCGTCAGAAATTCCGTCAAATACCGTTTTACATCTCCAGGATTTGGAGAATCAGGTGTTCCTAAGTTCACAAGTAGAATCCCAGTTTTCATCTAAACCTCCAGACTACTTTTCATTTGGCTATATTCAACATGCCGATAAATAGCATTCACGTTGAAAATCGCTCCGCTGATCAAAGAGGTTAAACCAAAGAAAACAAATCCTTGAGCATAGATGTTAAAGTCTCCAAAAAACCCAAGGAGTTGAGGAACAACACCTGCCCCCATTAAGAAACCAAAAGGAGCTATAACCGAAACGATTGCTGCATTTTTGTCGCAGGGAACAATGGTTGAAATAGCAAAGTGAATCAGGGGCATTAAACAAACCGCGACTGGGGACTGGATTGTAAAAAGGACCAGAGAAGAAGAAGGACTACCCATTCCGATCAATATCGTCAAAGCGCCACAGATTACAAAAGAAATCACCATTGACCGTTTCAGCCCAAACCGATCAGCAACAACCCCTGCAAAAATAGCGGTAAAGATGCTCAATACTCTTGCAAGAACGATCAATTTATAAACAATCTCTTTATCTAAAAGATGATGGCGCTGGAAATAGTCTGGAGCTATATTATAAACCCCGACGTTCAGCCCATTCGCAACACACAAAAGGACCAGTAAAATCCAAAACGACGGCCATGATAAAACATTCCTGATAAAGGTAAAACTAATGGGGTCCCCTTTCGTATTCTCCTGTTTGAAAAGAAAGAAAAGAAGAACACTGATCAAACTTGAAGCTAATCCAAACCCATTTAAAATCTCTTTCCATGTAAAGATTTCGATTAAGTGCTTGATAAGCATTGGCCCTAAGATAAACGCCACACTTTGCGCCGTTGAAAAAATCCCAAAAGCTTTCCCCATGTGTTCTCGCGCTACAGACTCCCGAATCATAGCTACAGCTGACGGGATAAAAAATCCTGAACAAAGTCCTACCACAAAAATGGCTAATCTAAAAAACTGAAAATCATTCGAACAAGATGTAATGGCCAATGCAAAGCCTGTTGCAAGGATCGAAAAGATCACTGTCATCTTATGAGAAATCTTCGATGATAAAAACTGCGATAAAAAAAGAGTGATCGCAAACCCAACCGACATAATAAAGAAGAGATTGCCCGTGTCAGCATGACATAAATTCATCTCATCACAAATATAAGGAGTCATGGGTGAAAAAATTGTTCGAGCTAATAAGTTTAAGAATGAAGTGAAGCTAATTAAAATTAGAAAGGGAAGAAACGAGGCAAACGGAGCTTTTTCTACTTTTTCATCTGTCATGTTTTACTCTTGCTTCTATTAATACCACTTATCAACAATAATGTAAGAAGTCGCGCAGAGATTTTCATGATAAAATTGCTTCTGGAGCCCAAAACTAACAACATGCTTACTTAAGTAAGATCGAAAAAGCAATTTTAGCCGAAAAGATCAAATCCAGAATTCATGTTACATCATGAGAAGTTTCTTACCGTAT
>JAUHQH010000108.1 GCA_030408485.1 Candidatus Neptunichlamydia sp.
TTATTATAAAATTGCTTTTGTGTATCGAAAAACTCGGCGAAAAAATTTACACAGATATGTTCATTATTGACTCAGTTTAGTTAAACTCATATAATTGCCCTTATGAAAACAATGTCTGATCTACAAAAATTAGCCGCTGAAATCCGTTATCAGTTGATTTTAATGGCAAAAAGAGGAAAAGCAGCTCATTTAGGTTCTTCTCTTTCTTGTGTAGATCTCATTGTTGCAGCTTATTGGAACTATTTAAATATCTCTCCAAAGGATCCTCAAAATCGTCTTCGTGATCGATTTATTCTAAGTAAAGGTCATGCCATTACCGCCCTGTATGGGTCCTTGGCAGAGAAAGGTTTTTTTGCAAAAGAGCTCCTCAAAAGCTTTAACCAAGATGGTGGATGCTTGCCTGAACATCCCAGCCCCCAATGCGTTCCAGGAATCGAAATGGCTACTGGATCGCTCGGACATGGTCTTTCGGTAGGCCTTGGTCAAGCTCTAGCAGGAAAAATTCTAGGAGAAGCTTATCGAGTCATGATCCTGCTTAGTGATGGAGAATGCAATGAAGGCTCTGTTTGGGAAGCTGCCCTTTTTGCTCCAACCCACGGTGTCAATAACTTGACGGTTGTTATCGACTATAACAAGTGGCAAGCAACAGGACGTAGTGATGAAGTCATGCAACTCTCTCCTCTAAAAAACAAGTGGGAATCTTTTGGGTGGCAAACTCTCGAAATTGAAGGAAACAGCCTTGAAGAGATTTCAGCTGCCTACAGCCAAATCTCCCCTGATAAGCCAACAGCCATTATTGCGCATACGATCAAAGGGAAAGGGGTCTCTTTTATGGAAGATGATAATAATTGGCACTACCGCATTCCAAACGATGAAGAAATTGTGAAAGCAAAAGAGGAACTCGGAGTTTCATGAATCTATCCCCAATTAAGCATGTTTTTTCATTGCACACTTTTTGTCATCTTTTTTGCTCTCTTTGTAACCCCTTGTCCATTCGACAATGTGATCAAAAAAGAAGCAAAACATCTGTTCAAAAATTGAAGAAATCAAATAAACCTTTTTAGTTGGGGACAGGTTCAATGAGAAATGCCTTTGCGAACGAACTTGAAAAGATAGCCTCTGTTGATGAACGTGTTATTCTTCTATCTGGAGATATTGGAAACCGTCTCTTTGATTCTTATAAAACACGTTTTCCAACCCGCTTTTACAACTGTGGGGTTGCTGAAGCTAACATGGCTTCCATGGCCGGAGGCCTAGCAATGTGTGGGATGAGACCCATCACTTATACAATTACCCCTTTCAATACAACGCGTTGCCTTGAACAGATCCGAAATGATATTTGCTATCACAAGCAACCTGTGATCATTGTTGGTGTGGGTGCTGGTCTTTCTTATGCCCAATTAGGTTGTACCCACCACTCTTGTGAAGACATTTCTTTTTTAAGAAGTCTTCCCAATATGACAGTCCTCTGCCCTGGCGATGCTATAGAACTCCGCACCCTCTTTCGTCAGGCGCTAACCTTAGAAGGTCCCGTTTATTTACGGATTGGGAAAAAAGGGGAGCCGGTTGTTTCAAAAGATGTTTCCCAATTAAAAATTGGAAAGGGCCTTACCGTTCGTGAAGGAAAAGAAGTTTGCTTGATTACTACGGGGAATATGTTGCCAACAGCTCTTGAGGTCGGAGAAAATATCGACGCACAAGTTGTGAGTTTCCCAACAGTAAAGCCCCTTGATGAGGAATTGCTCCATACCTTATTTCAAATATTTGAATATATTGTAAGTTTAGAAGAACACAGTTTAATTGGGGGTCTAGGTGCAAGTCTTGCTGAATGGATGGTTGATCGACAAATTGTTCATACAGGTTTTATTCGGATGGGGACACCGGATCTTTTCCCACACGCATTCGGATCTCAAGACTACCTGCGCGCATGTTACGAGCTTGATGCTCCTTCAATCACTCGAAGAATTCATCAATTTTTAAAGCAAAAAGAGTTAGTATGTACACCCAAGCAGCCATCTTAGTTGAAACGAAAAAACCACTTGTCGTTGATAAAATTAAAATCCCTGAGCTGAAATCTGGGCAGGTTCTGGTTAAAATTAAATACAGTGGCGTCTGTCATACACAGCTTTTAGAAGTAGGTGGATATCGTGGAGAAGATCCTTTTCTCCCCCATTGCTTAGGTCATGAAGGGGGTGGAATCGTGGCGGACATCGGAAAAGATGTGAACAAAGTAAAAAAAGGGAATCATGTCATCCTTTCTTGGATTAAAGGTTCTGGAGCAAATATTCCAGGAACCGTTTATGAATGGAACGGAAAGAATGTCAATGCAGGAGCGATCACAACTTTCAGTGACTATGCTGTAATCAGTGAGAACCGTTTAACAGTCATTCCTGAGGACTTCCCTTTTAAAAAAGCTGCTTTACTTGGATGCGCAGCTCCTACAGGACTGGGAACAATATTCAATACAGCAAAGCCAACTCCTGGAGAAAGCCTCGCTGTCTTTGGTTGTGGTGGAATTGGTCTTTGCGCCATTCAAGGGGCGGCAATTGCTGGATGTATTCCTATTATTGCCGTTGATATCAACGAACAAAAGCTTGAAATGGCGAAAAAAATGGGCGCTAAATATGTGATCAACAGTAAAAAGGACGACCCCGTTGAAGCGATTAAAGATCTTTGCACACTTGATTATGCCATCGAAGCAAGTGGCAGCCCCGTTGCTATGCGGCAAGCTGTCCAATGTGTTCGCCCTCAAGGAGGCTTAGCCGTCATTATTGGAAATGCCCACCACGGGGCTGAACTTTGTATTGATCCAAAAGAGTTTAATATGGGCAAGAAAATTTTAGGAACATGGGGAGGAGACAATGATCCAGATGTTCATTATCCTCGTTATTGCAACCTAGCCCATCATGGTCAATTAGATCTAGAAACCCTAATAACAAAAACTTATTCTCTCGATCAACTTGATCAAGCCTTAGAGGATCTCAAACAGGGCAAGGTTTTAAGACCTTTGATTGAAATGAATGAAGATCGGAATTGATTTTGATAATACCATCGCTAACTATGATGAAGTCTTTTATCAGGCAGCTGTAGAGTGGGAACTCATCCCACAATCCCTTGAAACTTCCAAAAAAAGCGTGCGAGATTATCTCCGCAATGCAAATCAGGAAGATGAATGGACGAAGCTCCAAGGTTATGTCTATGGAGATCGGATGGATTTAGCAAAACCTTATCCAAGTGTCGACTCTTTCTTTAACTACTGCCAATTGGAAGGAATTGAAACATTCATCATCAGCCATAAGACAAAGCACCCTTACTTAGGATTCAAATACGATCTTCATGCGGCAGCAAAAGGGTGGCTAGAAACACAGTCCTTTGCTCCTGATTTAGCCTTTTTTGAATTGACATTAAAAGAAAAACTTAGGCGCATTGATGTGCTCAATTGTGATTACTTCATCGACGATCTACCAGAAATTCTTGCTGAAAAGATATTTCCTCCTCATGTAAAGAAAATTCTCTTTGATCCCGCAAACCATCATAGCGAAATGCCAGGAGTGATCCGAGTCACTTCGTGGGATGAAGTTATTAAGGTTATTCAATGAACCTGCTCAAAAAAGGAGGAATTGAAGAAGAACCTCTCTCAGTCACACAACTTTCTGGTGGCGCAAACAACCGTGTTTATCGCCTTGAATTTAAGGAGAGAGAGCCTCTTATCTGCAAACATTACTTTCAACATTCTGGTGATAAACGCCCCAGACTTCAAGCTGAATATACCTTTCTTTCTTACGCATGGAAAAGTGGTCTGCGTCAAATTCCAGAACCTCTTGCCTATGATGAAGAAAGCCACCAGGCTCTTTATTCCTTTGTTCCTGGCAAACCTCCAAAAGAGGTCACCAAAGAAATGGTGGATCAAGCGCTTTCTTTCTTCCTCAGCCTCAATCAAAACAAAAATGAAGCAAAAGATATTCCTTTTGCATCCGAGAGTTGTTTAACAGTCCAAGACTATTTTTCAACTGTCGAGCGGAAACTTGCTCACTGCCAAGCAATCTCTGATGATAATCCTTTTCATCATGATGTGAAGTCGTTTATCCAGAACCAACTCATCCCACGCTGGGAGCAAACCTATAAAGAGGTCACTTTGAACCCCCATCAAAAGGTGGCTAAGCGAGATCTTTGTATTACCCCCTCGGATTTTGGATTTCATAATACCCTTATCGATGGAGATAAGGTTTACTTCTTAGACTTTGAATATGCTGGGTGGGATGATCCTACCAAAACAGTCTGCGATTTTTTCTGCCAACCAAAGTTCCCAGTTCCTTTAAAACTTTTCGAAAAAATGACCACAACGATCGCCTCAACAACTCAAAAACCAGAACTCTATCTAAAGCGTATTCAAGCCATGCTTCCCATTTGCCAAATTAAATGGTGTTGTATAATATTAACCGTGTTTCAAAAGGTTGGAAGTGAGCGGAGGCGTTTTTCTGACCCTAACTTCCTTGAAAAATGTGAAACTCAATTGACCCTTGCAAAACGTTACTTAGAGAGACTGGAAAATGGCATACATTGATTTACTTTCGCCAATACATAAAAAAACTAAGCGTGATTATTTAGCACGCGTTAATGAATTACCCAAAGCCCAAGCAGCAACGATTGCAAAACGTTTCGATAAAGATTATTGGGATGGAGACCGTAAAGTCGGCTATGGAGGATTTTACTACGATGGACGGTGGAAAGTTGTTGCTGAAGAGCTAGCTAAAAAGTACAACTTAAAAAGTGGCGACCGTGTTCTCGATGTAGGTTGTGGCAAAGGGTTTCTCATTTATGACCTCACCCAAATGGTTCCAGGGCTGGAAGTCCATGGAATTGATATTTCCGAGTATGGAATTCAAAATGCTAAACAAGAGGTGCGCCCTTACTTAACGGTTGGAAATGCTAATAAACTCCCTTTTGATGACCATTCTTTTGATCTCGTGATTTCAATCAATACCCTTCATAACCTTCACTGCTACGATCTAGAAAAAGCCTTCAAAGAAATTGAGCGTGTCGGCAAAGAAAATAAGTATCTCGTTGTCGAGTCCTATCGAAACGAGGACGAAAAAGCAAATCTCCTTTACTGGCAGCTCACCTGTGAATCCTTCTATACCCCTGAAGAATGGGAATGGTGGTTTACACGGACGGGTTACAATGGAGACCATTCCTTCATTTATTTTGAATAGCTAGTGTTTTAACTCTTTAGACTTTTGCTTATATTGGACCGCTCCTATATAATGTTTTCCTCTTTAAAAAGGAGTTTATTATGTCAACAGTTGATGGCGTTTCTACCGAAAGGACACATGCAGCGCAAAATGAAGAAAACGAAGCGATTAATCCAATAGATATCAAGATTTTTAATACTGCGCGTCCGAAGATCCGCGCAGAATTTCAAAAGATCGATATGCAGGAATACATGATCACCCTAAGTGATGGTTCCAACTAGAAAATCTCACAGAAAACCCCTACTGGGACTCTTTCTAAGGTAACACGAACTCTGGAAAAAGGAGAGGATGTACGTTCTTGCCCTTTATTACAAAGGTGTCCACGGGGGATTTATCATGTATAACGTTCGAGAACAGCAAGCTCTTCTTGTTCAATCAAGCAAAAAATGTGCCGATTGCCTATTTGGATGAAAATTATTCCAATCTGGATAGTGTTTTGAAGGGTTTGCAATCTTATCTTTGTGTTTAAGGATCTGTCTTTCTAAGCTATTAATATTTTTTTGGATTTCTTTCGTAGATTTTCCTGCATACTCTTTTATTAATCCTGAATTTTTTCCACCATTTTTGGCAGCTATATATGCCTGGCTTAAAGGCTTTCGGTTTTTAGCTATGTTACTAAAACCTCCAGGAAGAGGAAGCATTCCAGTCGTTAGTTTATCTCTAACCTCTTTTCCTTCTGTAGAATAAACGTGGGATTGGTCTGTTCCAAAAGCCGTATCGATTCTTTCATGGCCCGCTTCTACCATTTCTTGATAGGATTCTCTACTATCTTTTTCAAAAGGAGTCTCTGTCTCTTATACACATCT
>JAUHQH010000109.1 GCA_030408485.1 Candidatus Neptunichlamydia sp.
CAGATGTGTATAAGAGACAGACTTAACAACTCCTCGAATCTTTGCCGAGTATCAGAATATATTTATTCTATCTCTTAAATGACCACTCTCTTATAATCGTCATCATTTCTGAGATTGAGAGCTCTGGTTCAGGACCTCTTCTCAATTTACCTAATCCTATCAAATGTTTATCCCATTCAATTTTAAAAGTTTTCTAAAAATCATCTATTGAGCAGAAGTTAAGTTTAATAATTGCATTAGACCTCTTGCCTTGTGGGTTATTTTTCAAAAGCAAGAAGCCTATTTCACTAGAAATAGATTTATCTAACTAATGTTCAAAGCTGTAAACCCAAAACTCAGGTAAGTTATCTTTTCACCGAAAATGCCAATGTCACAAATCCCCTACTCTGAATTTTTGACATTGGTAATTTTCGAACAAAATCTTAATTTATCCGGAAAATCTTTTAGTTTTCAACAGCCCTACTTTCACCTGATTTTGAAATTTTTCAGGGATTAAAACATTTTCTGGAGCACTAGCCAGAGCAATCACTTCACACCCTTTTTCAGCAAGGTCTTGAAGAAGACACGTTCCGATATAACCTGTAGAACCTGCTTAGAAGAACTTTCATAATTAATCCTGGTTCTCTATGCTTGGTTTTTTTAATAAAGCGAAAATTATTCTCTGCTTAAATGGCTGAAAAAACCGAAAAGGCGACCCCCAAGAAACTTCGCGATGCGAGGAAGAAAGGGCAGGTTGCTAAATCAAAAGATTTTCCTGCGGCATTTACTTTTGTCACCTCTTTTGCCCTTATCGTTGCCACTTCGGGCTTCTTCTTTAAAAATCTAGCGGGTTTTATGATTCAAGCCTTTGACGGAGTAAAAGAGGGAAGTCAAATCGAAGCGCATATTCCGATATTTATGAGGTCTGCTTTTCAGGTCATTTTTAACACGTCTATGCCCTTTATGATCCTCATTTCACTAGTTGGTGTTTTAGTTAATTTTCTGATTATTGGACCACTCTTTTCGGTGCAGGCGATGAAGCCTGATATTAAGAAGCTAAACCCTGTGACCAATTTAAAGGGAATTTTTAAGATTAAAACCTTTATTGAATTGGTCAAATCAATCCTGAAAATTTCAGGAGCTGTTCTCTTAATTTATTCCGTGGTATACAACAGCCTCCCTGAAATTATCGCAACAGCCGGAATGCCTGTCCTTGGTGCGGCGCTTGTTTTTAGTGATTTTTTAATTCAAGTTGCCTTTCGTATTGGAGTTTTCTTCCTAGCCATTGCCATTTTCGACCTCGTCTTCCAAAAACGAAACTTTGCCAAAGAAATGAAGATGGAAAAGTTTGAGATTAAACAGGAATATAAAGATACAGAAGGTAACCCTGAAATTAAAGGGAAAAGGCGGCAGATTGCTCAGGAAATCGCCTATCAAGAAAGTCCGAGAGCTGCAAGAAATGCGCGCACTGTCATCACGAACCCGATTCATATTGCTGTCGCCCTCAGGTATGATGATGAAGAAGACTCTGCTCCTTTTATCTTAGTGATGGGAAAAGGAACAGCTGCAGAAAACATCATAAAAGTCGCGCAAGAAAATGATATCCCCATTATGAGACAGGTCGATTTAGCACAAGAACTGTACAATAAAGGAACAGAGGGGCAATATATACCTGAAGAGACCTATGAAGCAATCGCTGAGGTCTTGAAATGGTTAGATACACTTGAAGCTACAGCAGAACCTGAATATAACGTAGATCTGTTTAAATAGAAAAAGATGGAAATTAATAATACAATACGATAGCGATAGGATGATATGAAAAATCTCAGCAGCTACTTTGTAAGTTCAAAGTTTTTAGGAGTAATCAGCCGATCTAGCGACGTTATTCTTGCTGCCTTTGTGATTACAATTATTGGGATGATCATCATTCCTGTGCCCCCCACTGTCATCGACATCATGATTGCAGTGAATATGAGTGTTTCGATCTGTCTCTTAATGATTGCTCTCTATATTCAAAAAGCAGTTCACCTTTCGATCTTCCCTTCTATTCTTCTTATCACAACCCTCTTTCGATTAGGGATTGAAATCGCAGCGACAAGGCAAATTCTCCTCCATGCCGATGCAGGACATATCATTTTTGCCTTTGGTAATTTCGTTGTAGGAGGGAACTTTATCGTCGGAGCTGTTGTCTTCTTAATTATCACCATTGTGCAGTTTATCGTTGTCACAAAAGGTGCTGAGCGTGTTGCTGAGGTCGCCGCACGATTTACCTTGGATGCGATGCCTGGTAAGCAAATGAGTATCGATGCCGACCTTCGAAGTGGAACTCTTGATGCAAACCAAGCGCGTGAAATGCGTCTAGCTCTCCAAAAAGAAAGCCAGCTTTATGGAGCCATGGATGGTGCGATGAAGTTCGTTAAAGGAGATGTTATCGCCAGTATTGTCATTGCTGTGATTAACATTGTCGGTGGTCTTGTTATCGGGATGTTGATTCACAATATGACTGCTATGCAGTCAGCGAAAATTTACTCTCTTTTATCGATTGGGGAAGGATTGGTCACCCAAATCCCTTCTCTCATGATCTCCCTCACAGCTGGTATTGTCACAACACGGGTTTCTAGTGAGAAGAAAAATACCAACCTTGGTAAAGATATTTCCTCGCAAATCTTTAGCCACTCTAAAGGATTGATTCTTGCGGCATGCGTCACCTTTGGACTCTCTTGGCTTAAAGGATTCCCCTCTTGGATTTTCTGGCTATTGACTATCCTGTTTGCTGGAGTCGGGATTCGCAATCAGTTTAAACAAAAGCAACGGACTGCAAAAACTGCAACGGGAACCATCGGACCTGCAAGTGTTGAAACAGATGTTGAAGGACATACTGTTGTCAGTGGAGGACTCGATGATTACGCCCTCACCCTACCTATTATTCTCGAGACGGGAAAGAACCTCACAGTCCTTATTAAAAAAGAAAAAATGGGAGCACGCTTTATCGATCAAATGGTTCCGAAAATGCGGCATGCTCTCTATCAAGATCTAGGGATCCGCTTTCCAGGGATTCATGTCAGAACAGACTCAGACTCATTAGAACCAAACGAATATTCGATTTTCCTGAATGAAGTCCCTGTTGTTCGTGGACGAGTGATTGAAAACTCTGTCCTCACAAATGAAACCGAAGAAACACTTAGGCGTTACAACCTCCCCTTTACAACTTCAAAAAATATGATTGGAACAGCAGCTCTTTGGGTTGAAAATCGATATGTTGAAGTCTTTAAAAAAGCAGGAATCAAATACTGGAAGCCTCTTGACGTGATGATCCTTCACCTATCTCAATTCTACAAGCAGTATGCTTCGGAATTCCTTGGCATTCAAGAAGTGCGTGCTATCTTAGAATTTGTGGAGAAATCCTTCCCTGATCTCGTCAAAGAAGTCACTCGCCTTGTTCCTCTCCAAAAGCTCACCGAAATTTTCCGTCGCCTTGTTCAAGAACAAGTATCGGTTAAGGACCTCCGTACCATCTTAGAATCCCTAAGTGAATGGGCTCAAACAGAAAAAGATACCGTTCTATTAACCGAATATGTCCGCTCCTCTTTAAGACGGTACATCAGCTACAAATACTCATTGGGTCAAACAGTCCTTTCTGTCTATCTTCTCGATCCCGAAATTGAAGATATGATTCGAGGAGCGATTAAACAAACCTCTGCGGGATCTTACCTCGCTCTTGATCCCGATTCCGTCCAGCTCATATTGCATGCAATGCGTGGAGTCATTGTCCCCACGCCTCCAGGTGGACAACCTCCTGTTCTCCTCACAGCAATCGATGTGCGCCGCTTTGCACGCAAACTCATTGAGGGTGACTTCCCCGATCTCCCCGTGGTTTCTTATCAAGAAATCGTCCCCGAAATCCGGCTCCAACCTCTCGGACGCATTCAATTATCATAATCTTTCCTTGAGTTATAACGAAATTAATTCCACTAACTCTTTAAATATTGATGCTTCTTTGCTATAAGAAGAGGAGTTATGGGCAAAGATGAAGTAACAAAAATCTCTGGAGCATCGCAAGATGGTCGTATTCATGACACGCAGAAAGCGGAAGCGAAACAAAAACTCGCTCGGATGGATGCACGCCAGGTCGGAAGTCAAGCCAATATGGAGGAAGCCAGCGAGTTGATGTCTTTCAATCCGTTGGCGATGAAAAGAAAATTCGAAACACTTAATAAAAAAGCAGAAAAACCTCCCGAAGGCCAAAAAACTCTCAAGTCAGAAGAAGAAAAAGCTACAAATGCTGGAGAAAGCTCCGCTATTGAAGAGATTGCAGAAGATTACTACCAAAGAAATCCTGAGCTTCAAAGGAAAACACTGACCAATCTCCAGCAGGAGATGAAGCCAGATGATACGCATGAACAAATCCTCGAAAAACTCCAAAAAACCTATACTGATAAAGCTCTGGCTGATGAAGCGATTGATTTCTTAATCGAAACTGCCGAGACCAAAGAAGAGCTTAAGCAAAAGTATATTCAAGCTAAAGAAACCTTTAATGCTCAATACGGTCGCGAGATCCAGGCAGGAAGGAATATTGGAGCTCAAGCCCGAGCCTTTTCTGAGAAGGGGTTAGGAAGTCCTACGGCTCTGCGCGATCTCTACCGTGAAATTACTGGTAACCCTCGTTCCCCTCATAAGCTCTTTGAAGAACTTGTTGAGAAGTTTAAGTTCTCAGACATGAAAAATATCATCGATTTTATCCTTCACTCCTTGGGAACCGATATGAAAGCCAAAGGGCCTTCAATTTCTAAAGGAGAACTCCAACGTCTTTTTGGAGAAGCGCGGAATATGCAAGCAATCCTAGGGATTTTCCGCTTCTTCTTTGGTCGCATGAAGATGATCAAAGGACAGTTTGATCGATTTGATCTTTCAATGCCCAGCCGGATTAATTTTGAAGTCTTAGCGCGTCTTTTAATGAAATTGATTGAAGAACGTTATCCTACTCCAGATAAGATCTTAAAACAAGCCTTTACCTTAGGGATTGCTGAGGAATTAGCTGCCCAAGTGATCATCTATACACAATACCGCGACGCTATGCGTCATATTTCTCCGAAACTTTTTAAGTCCGAACGACACCGCCAAGAAATTCTCATGACTCTTATAGAAACACTCAGTGACTTAGAAGATGAGTTGAATGAAGAAGATTAGGATGATGAGTAAAATTTAATGGATAAATTTCAGGAACTCCTTTGGGACCTAGGTGAACTCATTGAACTCCCCCTCCATATTGATAAAAACCACGCGTGCAACCTTCTTCTAGATGAAAATCTTGAAGTTCAAATGCAAATGGATAAGCATAGGGAAAACTTACTCATCTGTGCTTTTCTCGGTGAGATTCCTCCTGGGAGGTTTAGAGAAAACGTTTTAAAGGATGCCTTGAAAGTAAATGGGCAGTACTGCCCTTTTGGTTCTTTAGCCTTTTATGAAAAGAAGAATATGTTGATTCTTCACCAATTCCTTCCTGCAGAAAAATTAAATAGGTGGAAACTGGCGGAGCATCTAGAAGTCTTTATCGAAGAAGCTGAAGAATGGAGACGCGCTCTTGCAAGTGGAGCAACGGCTCCCATCAAGTATCATAGCGTTGAATCGAAACCCCCACCCTTTATGAGATGAAAGACCGGAAATTGTAGAAGAAAAAAATCGTTTGGACAACTGGGAGCTTGATACGATCTAGAATAGGCAAAACAGGTTTAAAAATTAAGAAGTCGTTTGAGGTTGTTTCGGCTGCTTTCGATACATTAAGGCATTCTCTGAATAGTGAAGCTGTACTTGGTCCCCATTGATAATTTCTCCTTTAAGGATTGCATTGGAAAGCATATTGACAACTGTTTGTTGAACCAGTCGTTTAAGCGGACGTGCTCCAAAAACTGAATCATAGCCTTCTTTAGCAAGGTGGACCAGAAGATCTGGATTCCACTCCAAGATGATATCTTTATCCAAGAGGCGTCTGCTAATTTGATTCAGTTGGATTAAGACAATTTTCTCCATATCTTTTTCTTGAAGGGGAAGGAAGGGGAGAATTTCATCTAGACGATTGATAAATTCTGGACGAAAATGAGCGCGAATCACAGGATCTACGATGGAAAGAACCGTTTCTTTTGTGAGTTCTCCTTTATGAGAAAGGAGGTGTTGGCTGCCCAAATTCGATGTCATAATAAAGAGAGCGTTTTTACAGTTAACCGTTCTCCCTTTACTATCTGTTATTCTTCCATCATCAAAGATTTGTAGGAGGATATTAAAGACATCGGGATGAGCTTTTTCGACTTCATCGAGGAGAATGGCAGAGTAGGGGCGTCTGCGGATCGCTTCTGTGAGTTGTCCTCCTTCATCGTATCCGACATATCCTGGAGGAGAACCGATGAGTTTTGCAACACTGTGTTTTTCCATGTATTCAGACATATCGAGGCGGATCATAGCTTCTTCTTGGCTAAAAAGCTCTTTTGCTAAAGCTTTTGCTAATTCTGTTTTTCCAACACCTGTGGGTCCAACAAAGAGAAAAACTCCTATGGGGCGATTTGGGTCACTTAACCCAGCACGTGAGCGACGGATTGCTTCACTGACAGCTTCAACAGCAATTTCTTGTCCAACAACTTTTTTGTGCAAAGTATGTTCCAAAGTCAAAAGCTTTTCCACTTCTTTCTCAAGCATTTTGATAACTGGAACTCCTGTCCATTTAGCAACGATTTCAGCAATCAGTTGCTCATCAACCTCTTCTTGCAGTAGACGTCCTTCTTTTCCTTTCAAGGCGGTTTCTTCATCAGCAATTTCTTTTTCAAGTGCAGGAATGACGCTGTAGCGGATCTCAGCAACTTTATTGAAATCTGCACTTCTTTCGGCTTCTTCTTCTTGGAAGCGGAGTTTTTCAAGCTTTTCCTTTTTCTCTTTAAGTCCCTTTAAGCTTTTCTTTTCTTGGTTCCAACGTTGTTTGAGAGTGTTTAGCTCTTCTTTTGCAACGCCAATTTCTTTTTCGAGTTTTTCAGCTTCGGCTTTTGAAGCAGGGTTTTTTTCTCGCTTACGAGCTTCTTGTTTTACGATTAAAGAGCTTAAAGCACGTTCCTTTGTGTCGATCGGTAGAGGGCGACTCCCAATTTGCATCCGGATCATCGATGCTCCTTCATCAATGAGGTCAATTGCCTTATCTGGAAGTTGGCGATCAGTAATATACCGGTAGGAGAGTGTGACTGCTGCATGGATGGCATCCTCAGTAATCCTAACACCATGATAGTTTTCATACTTCTCCTTGAGACCTCTTAGAATCGTAATAGCATCCTCAACAGAGGGTTCTTGAACAAGGACAGGTTGAAAACGGCGTTCGAGAGCAGCATCTTTTTCGATGTACTTTTGATATTCAGCAAGGGTTGTTGCACCAATACAATGAAGTGTTCCTCTAGCTAAAGCAGGCTTTAAAAGGTTGGCGGCATCCATGGCTCCTTCTGCGGCTCCAGCGCCAATCAGTGTGTGGACTTCATCAATGAATAAGAGAAGTTGTCCTTCAGACTTTTCAATTTCTTTTAAGATAGCCTTCAATCTCTCCTCAAATTCCCCTCGGTATTTTGCTCCTGCTATCAAACTTCCCATGTCTAGAGCAAAAAGTTCCCTTCCCTTGAGTGAATCAGGAATATCTTCTTGAATAATCCGATGTGCAAGTCCTTCAGCAATAGCTGTCTTGCCAACACCAGGTTCTCCAATTAAAAGAGGATTATTTTTTGTTCGACGTGACAAAACCTGCATGGTTCGACGAATTTCTTCATCCCTTCCAATCACGGGATCAAGTTTTCCCTCTTTAGCAAGGGTTGTGAGGTTTTTGCAAAATTTTTCCAGAGACTGGAGACTTTCTTCACTACTGGGGTTATCCATTGTTTGTCCTCCGCGGATTTCTTTGATTTTATCTTCAACTTGTTTAAGGGTCACCCCAGATGTCTTCTTCCAGCTTGTAAAGGGATCTTCGGAAGATTCCCAAAAAATATAGAAAAAGTGATCGCTACTAATATAGGTGTCTCTCCATTTTTGCATGAGGATATGAGCACTGTTAATCTGTTTATTCAGAGATAAACTAAGGTTTGGTTCTACAGCTTCCCCAGAAAAAGTGGGGAGAGAGTCGAGTTTCCTTTGCAGCTCTGAAATAAGAGGGGTAGGATCTAATTTAAGTGCATGACATATCATGCGAAAGTATCCACCTTGATCTTGAAAAAAAGCAAAAAGGACATGGTACTCTGTTACTCCAGTATGACAACGCTCTGTTGCAATTTGAACTGCTCTAGAAAGGGTCTTAGCAGTCGACTCCGTGAATTGTGGATTCATACTTCCTCCAAAGATATCTTCCCTCTAGATCCGAAACTTTGATTTAAAAGGAAGGTATAATTTACAGTCAGTTCCATTTTAACTGGAGGAACGGTAAGAGTCAAGATTCTGAGTTGTTGCTTGAAATCTTCCGCGCAAGAATGCTTGTATTGGAATTTATATTAACGAGTCTATGAGGATAAGCTTGATTATTACTTTTCTCGATTTTTAGGGGGATGGGGAAGATCCAGGTTCCGGAGGTTTTTAAATCTTGAGGGGCAACTTCCCAAGCGGATCCATCGCTAAGCACTAAAACCTTACCCCCGTGTAAGTTTTCTTCAATCGTAATTTCTTGCTCCTTCTGAATCACTTCATGGGTAATGACTTCTTCAATCTTAATCCCTTGAGAAGCAATAATTGGAAAAATGGCAGCAAGAAAGATGGACATCGTAGACCCCCTTTTTTCCTTATTAATCGATCTTCCTAAAGGATCACAAGAAATAAAATAATGCCATTTATCAAAAATAATATAAAATGGTATAAGTTCTTCTCACGATTCACACTGACTCTTAAACATTCAGGAATCGAAATGGAGCAGCAAACCGATAGGAAAGCGAGAGCAAGACGTTATCAGGTCAGTCATCATAGAATATAAGATGAAAGGAGAAATTGAAAATGTAATGGAGCGCTCTGCACAAATATCAAACTGGCTGAAGAGATGAGGATGTACAAAAAATTGCGATGCACTACTCCGTTTGTCACATTGACAATGTTGTCGATTTTTTGGAGGGGTGAAAAGGAATAGAAAGATGGTTAAATATAGTGCTAAATTTTTTGAAACGGAGTAGTACTAAGGATTTTAATACCATTTTTTGTTCGGATCTATTAGAATGAGTGGTCTTATTAGATTTGTGCATTGGAGTTTACACAGATGGTATTAAAGATCCGCCTAAGACAACAGGGGCGAACTAATCGATTGACTTACCGCTTGGTGGTTGCAGATTCCCGTTCTCCGCGTGATGGAAAATATGTTGAAAACCTTGGACATTATGATCCACATTTGGATGGCGAGCAAAATGCGACGCTTAAAGAAGATCGTATTCAGCATTGGGTTGACTTAGGAGCAGAGCTAACAGAAAAAGCGGAAGCGCTCGTTGCTCGAAAAGCTCTTGGAGTCATTAAAAGCTTAAGAGAAAGAGCTGCAGTGAAAGTAAAGAAACGCAGCGAGAAACGTAAAGCAAAGAAAAAGTAAGCTTTGTGAAGCGTTTTGATATTCTGTCCCTCTTTCCTGAATATTTTGAAGGGCCATTTGATGTCAGTATCATCAAACGGGCTCGGAAAAAAGGGGTTTTGGAGATTAACCTTGTGAATATGCGGGATTTTGCCTCTGGAAGATATCAACAGACAGATGATCGTCCGTATGGTGGTGGACCTGGAATGGTTTTGATGGCCGAGCCAGTTACCAAAGCAATACGGAGTGTAAAAAGCAAAAAATCCCATGTGGTCTATTTGACCCCTCAAGGGAGGTCACTCACTGCAAAGAAGTGCAGTGAGCTAGCTGAAAAAGACCATTTAGTGATCCTTTGTGGTCATTATGAGGGGATCGATGAGAGGGCAGTGCTGACTGAAGTTAATGAAGAGATCAGCATAGGAGACTATGTTTTGACGAGTGGCTGTCCCGCCGCAATTGTGCTAGTGGATAGTGTTTCCCGATTTGTTCCGGGAGTCATTGGAAATGAAGATGCGGCGCGACAAGACTCGTTTGAAAATGGAGTATTTGATGCACCGGTGTTTACACGACCTCCTCTTTTTGAAGATATGGAAGTTCCTAAAGTGCTTCAAAGTGGCAACCATGTTGAAATAGAGACCTGGCGAGAAAGAGCAGCACGAGGAAAGACAGAGCAGGTAAGACCTGATCTGATTGAAAAATTAGAAAGTAATTAGGAGAAAAAAATCATGAGCCGCGAAGCGCTACTTGAGGAGATCGAAGCCGGACAGTTAAAACAAGACATTCCTCATTTCAATGTCGGTGATACGATCAAAGTTCATATTCGAATTATTGAAGGGGAAAAAGAGAGAATCCAGGTTTTTACAGGAACTGTAATTTCCCGTAAGGGGTCAGACCTTTCTGAAACCTTCTCTATGTATCGAATTGCCTACGGAACTCGAATGGAAAGAGTCTTTTCCCTACATAGTCCACGTATTTCCAAGATTGAAGTTGTGCGCTCTGGAAAGGTTCGTCGCGCAAAGCTTTACTATCTAAGAGGAACTGCAGGTAAAGCTGCAAAAGTTAAAGAAAAAGTTGGGATCAAAAAAACAAAGTTGACTGCTCTTATTCATGAAGAATCTTCCTCTGAGCCTGTAGCAGAAGCTCCAACTGCTGAAGAAGCAAAAATGGAAGAGGCTCCAAAGACCGATGAAAAAAAAGCCGAAAAATCTAAAACAAAGAAGAAACCTGCAGAAGAACAAAAGAAGAGAGAAAACGAAACTCCTAACTCGGAGTAAGACTTGTGAGTCAGATCTTTTATGAAGAGAACGCTTACTCTGAAGGGCGTCGGCTCATTGCTGGTGTTGATGAAGCAGGGCGCGGCCCTCTTGCAGGCCCAGTAGTTGCTGCAGCTTGTATTCTCCCTCGAGGCCTACACATTGAAGGAATCGATGACAGTAAAAAGCTTAAGCCTGAGCAGAGAGAAGAACTCTATCATATTTTGACAAGCCACCCTGATATTCTTTATGAGATTGGGATTGTAGGGAATGCTCTTATTGATGAGATCAATATTTTAAGAGCCTCTCTTCAGGCAATGGCTTTAGCTGTTAAAGAGCTATCTGAAGAACCTGACTACCTTTTAATTGATGGAAATCATCTTCCCCCGACACAAATTGCTTCAAAAGCTGTGATAAAAGGAGATAGCCATTCGATTAGTATTGGAGCAGCTTCGATTATTGCAAAACATAAGAGAGATCTTTTAATGGTTGAGTATCACAAAAAGTATCCCGATTATGGTTTCGATAAACATAAAGGATATGGAACAAAAGTTCATGTAGAAGCGATAAAGCTTCATGGCCCTTGTCCTATTCATCGGACGAGTTTTGAACCTGTGAAGTCCTTGACTTTCCCTCTAAATTCGGGTATAAACAACTCACAACAAAATTGAGATTTCCTATATGGCGCATAGTATGACAGCTTATGGAAGAGCTCACGTAAAAACAAGTGCGGGACTCTTTTTAATTGAGATTCACTCAGTGAATCGGAAAAGCTTAGATATTAATACGAACCTTCCAAAAGAGTTTCTTCTTTTAGATATGGGACTTCGTAGTCGTTTAGCAGATGTTGTTAAACGGGGTTATATTACTGTCCGAGTCACTAAAGAAGCTGCCAATGCAGCAATGCTTGAAATTCCTTCTATAGAAGCTCTAAAGAAACTCCATGCAGAGTGGGAAACATGTGCACAAGAGCTTGGTTATGATTCTAAAGAGGCGATCCCTTTTTCAATGATCATGCAGCTTGCTTTGGGAACAACACCTTCAGCAACGACTCCTGATGAAACATTAAAAAAAGAGATTCTTAAAGGTTTTGATGAAGCGATTAGTGCTTTCATGGAAATGAAGGAAGTCGAAGGACACGCTTTGGTTGCGGATTTACTTCCACGTCTTAATGAAATTGAAAAAGTTATTGAAAAAGTTAAAAAGCTCTCACAACTTGCTCCCAAGTGGTATCATGATCGGTTAGCTAAGAAATTTGAAGAGTTAAAAATCAACCATGAGACTGATGAAGATCGATTAACCCGAGAAATTGTTCTTTTTACTGATAAGATTGATGTAACTGAAGAAATCACCCGTCTTTCCTCACATGTCCAGCAATTTGAAGGGATCCTTAAAGAAGGTAAGGTTCGTGTAGGGCGTGAGTTAGATTTTTTAACGCAAGAAATGAATCGCGAAGTCAATACCATTGCTGCAAAAGCCCAAGCACTTGAAATTACTCAAGCCATCTTAGGGGTAAAAAGCGAACTGGAAAAAATTCGGGAGCAGCTGGCTAATATAGAATGACAGGACAACTCTTCATTATCAGTGCCCCTGCTGGAACGGGAAAAACGACTCTCGTCCATATGCTTAAAGATGCCTATCCTAATCAGATCACTCAAAGCATTTCTTGCACGACAAGGAAGCCTCGAAAAGGGGAAATCGATGGAAGAGACTATGTCTTTTTAACAGAGGGCGCCTTTGGAGAAAGGGTAAAAAAAGGGAACTTTCTAGAGTATGCAAGAGTCTTTGGAGATCATTACGGCACATTGAAGGAGATGGTGACAAGCCAACAAACAAATGGTAAAGACGTCATCTTAGTGATCGATACTCAAGGAGCTATAGAGCTAAAAAAAAAGGTCAAAGCTATATTTATCTTTATTGCTCCTCCCTCCATGGAGATTTTAGAAGAAAGGCTAAAGAATAGAAAAACAGAAGCGCCTGGAACCTTGAAAAAGCGTCTTAAGTGGGCAAAGCATGAAATGGAACAGGCAAGACTTTATGATTATACAATTGTCAATAACGATTTGGAAACGGCTTATGAAGCTTTGAAAAGTATCGTTATTGCTGAAAAACATCGCGAAGGAGGAAACCATGGCGCATGATGAACTGACAAAAGAGAGCTATACGACCCTTTTTAAAGATAATTTTGCACTGACCCACTATGCAATTGAAGTGGCTCAGAAACAAATTCAAAATGGAAATGAAGATTTAAATGTGACGCAACTTCTGAAAGAAATTCGAAAACACCTTCCTAAGTATACGGAAGAAGAAACTCAAGAATGAAAGTTCTGATAACGGCAGCACTCCCCTATGCAAATGGATCCTTACATTTTGGGCACATTGCGGGAGCTTATCTCCCAGCTGATTGCTATGCACGTTTTCAGAGACTTATTGGCAACGATGTTCTTTATATTTGTGGCTCTGATGAGCATGGAGTTGCCATTACATTAAGTGCTGAGCTTGCAGGACGCACTCCAAAAGAGCATGTTGATCATTTTCATCAAGTCTTAAAAGCCTTTTTCCAAAAGATGGAGATTGACTTTGATCACTATTCTCGAACAACTTGGGAGGGGCATGTTGAACCTTCTCAAACCTACTTTAAGCAGCTTTTGAAAAATGGTTACATCGAAGAAAAGGTGACAAACCAACTCTATTCTGAAAAAGATCAACGGTTCTTTGCAGACAGGTATGTTATGGGAATATGCCCAAAATGCGGGTTTGCAGAGGCTCGGGGAGATGAGTGCCCAAAGTGTGGTGCAAGCTACGAAGCAACTGACTTAAAAAACCCTCGATCAAAGTTAACCGGGGCTTCCCTCAATTTAAAAGCTACAAAGCATTGGTTTATCCGTTTTAATCTTTTCAAGGATGAGCTTTCTCAGTGGATTAAGAAGAAAAACTGGAAGTCCAATGTTGTCAATTTCGCTCAAAACTATATCGATGATCTTAGACCTCGAGCCATTACCCGTGATTCTGATTGGGGAATTCCCGTTCCATTAGAAGGAGCTGAAGGAAAAGTTCTTTATGTTTGGTTCGATGCTCCTATCGGTTATATTTCTGCGACAAAGGAGTGGGCGCTTAAAAAAGGAAATCCTGAGGCGTGGAAGGAGTATTGGTGTGATGAGAAAACAAAACTTGTGAATTTCATTGGGAAAGACAATATTCCATTCCATGCGATTTTCTTTCCTGCTATGACGATGGGGCAAGATGAACCCTATAAAACTGTGGATGAACTTCCCGCAAACGAATTTTATAACTTAGAGGGAAAACAGTTTAGCAAATCAGCAGGTTGGTACATCAATCTTGAAGAGTTTTTTAAACATTTTAGTGCTGATCAAATCCGTTACGCGATTGCTGCAAATGCGCCAGAGACCCAAGATAGTGAGTTTTCTTGGAAAGACTTTCAAATGCGGTGCAATAGTGAGCTACTGGGGAAATATGGCAATCTCATCAATCGAGTCCTTGTGTTTACTCAGAATAAGTGCGATGGAGTCATGCCACCTTATGGAGACCTCAAACATAGAGATGAAGTCTTTCTTCAGACAATCGATGAACTCACTCAAGGAATTTATGAAGCCTATTCTCACTTTCATCTTCGAAAAGCCACACAGCTTATTATGGAGCTTGCTCAAGAAGGAAATGTTTATTTTGATATGAAGAAACCTTGGAAAGATCCCGAGGGGTTAAATACAACGATGGCTTGTTGTTTAAGAGCGCTTAATGCCTTAGCATTAATTTCTTTTCCTATCATTCCTGATACCGCTGAAAAGGTGTGGAAACTTCTAGGGAATGATACAAGCCTAAAAGATCAGAAATGGGAAGCTGTTTTAGAAACCGGCATTCCCCTAAATCGCATCTTTCCAAAACCTGAGGTACTTTTTTCCAAAGTAGAGGATAGTGTGATAGAAAAGCAACTGAATGCTTTAAAAGAAGCAGTAGGCAATCTCAAGGATCAAATCTCTTTTGATGCCTTTCAAAAGCTCGACATTCGTGTTGCAGAAATCCTCTCAGTTGAAGAGATTCCTAAAAGTGATAAACTCTATAAGATTGAAGTAAATTTGGGCTTTGAAAAGCGCATTGTTGTGTCTGGTATACGAAAAGCTTACCCTAACCCTGACGCTTTGTTAGGAAAAAAAGTAGCTTTTACCGCAAATCTCAAGCCTACGAGGTTCATGGGCATTGAGAGCCAGGGTATGATCCTAGCTGCAGGGAATGATAACTCCCTCGAGGTTGTAGAAATACAAGGAGCTCCTCTTGGAAGCCCCGTTGCATAAACCTTAGATTCTAGTTAAATCCTTGAAAGATTTCACAGCCCTTTGGAAGGGTGACTTTCGTTTGAATTTACGTAAAACCTTGCGCACTAATTTTTTTGACTTCTTTTTCATCTCTCTGTCCTCTTTTTAGGGTTGTTTTATTTATGCCTCTAGTCGCCTCTACCTAGATTTTAGCAACTTTTTCTTTTATTTTCAAGTATTTAGCCTAATATCACAGAACTGACGCATCAAAATTCGCCTAAAAGATACTTTCTTCGAAAGCTTAGAGAATAAGGAACCTTCTTTTTTTGATAATCATCTTGTTTTTGAGTTCTATTTGCTTGAGTAATGAGGGTCTCAACTTTTGGAATGATGATAGGTTTACTGCTCCATGTCGATCATGTTCTTGGGAGTCATCTTCTTAGAAATGAATATCTAATATTCTATGCAATTGGTTTTCAATGTCCCAATGGTCCCTCCGGGTTAATCACAAAAAGAAAACTCTTCGAAAAATATCGTGGCTGGGCGCTCTCGATGAGATACCAAGAAACTCTGCAAACCAGCCTAGGGTTTCCTCACAAAACATCTCCATTTGATACCACGATTCTTGCCCAGCAAGAATCGAAACAAATGAAAAAACCAAGGTATTTCTAATTGACTACTTAAATTCAGTTATCCCCCTTGGAATTTTCCAAGGGGGATAACAAAATCAATTCTAATAATATTTACGATTCGATTGATTTTATTTTGATTCCTTGATATTCTAGGCACTAAAAATTTAGGTGATTATATGAAAAAATGTGTCCTTTTCCTTTTCTCATTCTCATTTCTATTCCTTTCATTTAGAGCAGAATGTTCTACGAAAATTCTGGAAAAAAGATTGGAACTTCAGGAACAATGTCGTCCTGGAAGTTGGTGTCTTGTTCCTTGGAATAATGGATGGTCTTGTTCAGAAATCTTAGCAATGGAGGATGGAAAGGTTGCTGTTAAGCTCTTCGATACTGCCTTACCAGTTTCAAATTGGCCTATAAAGGTTTTTAATCAGTCTATGATCCGTTCGTTTCGCTGTTCAATGACAACGACTCTAGATGATCTTATTAACTACTTGAAAAGGAGGCAGATCCTTAGATCCGATTTTATTGAAGAGGGATTTAGAGCGATTGACCGCAGTTGGTTTTGTGAAGAACACCCTTACTTTGATGCAGCGATTGATATCTCTTGCGATATGTGTATTTCGTCGCCTCATATGCATGTTTTTTCTCTTGAAATGGTTAAAAAGATATTTCCTCATGCTAAAAAAATTCTCGATTTAGGAACAGGAACGGGATATATGGCAGCTATCTGTGCTTATCTTGCTCCAGAAGCGAGGGTTTATGGAATCGATTGTTTTGAAAAGCTTGTTGTAGAAGCTGAAAATAGATGCGCGCGCGTACTACCAGAGTCGATAAGGGAGAGAATCACATTTCTCAAAGGAAAGGGAGAAAAGGGGTATGAAAAAGAAGCTCCTTATGACTTAATCTATGTGGGTTATATGTGTAAAAAAATCCCATCAAATCTTGTGAAACAACTAAAACCGGGTGGGATACTTCTTATTCCTATTGGTTCCAGCATTTCTTCATATGATAAACGTCTTGGAGGAGGAAACTTAGTGATTGTGGAGAAGGATAAGAAAGGGATTGTTTGGTCTTATAAGGTCTGTAGTTGTTCTTTCATCCCAACTCAAAAAACAAACCCTAAAGCGTGTCTTGAGGATCAGGATAAAGCCGACGGAGGGTGTGGCGGAGCTCCTTAAGACATTGTGGGGAATGGTTACGTTTCTTTGTCAGGACTTCTGCAGCTTCCAAGTGTTGCCATGCCTGTGAATAGCGAAATCGATTCAAAGCAACGATGGAGAGATAGTACTCAACAACAGGAGAGTGGGGATCCAAAGCATGGTACCGGTTTAAATTTCTAAAAGCTTCTTCTCGCTGCCCGAGTTGAAGGTATGTGATGGCGAGTTGAAGAATTCCATCCCGAAAATCTGGAAATTTTTTAAGAACCTTTTGAAGTTTCTGTTGTTTCTCCAGGATAGAGGCGCGGGTCTCATCGACGTGGAGAAAAATTGTTTTGATCCCTTCAGCACTGACTTTCCCCGTTAAATAATCTTCAGGAGTGACGTCTCGCGCAACAGCAAAATCAAAAGGATGGTCTTTGATTTGATTTAGCAGCTTTCTTCCCTCTTTTTCTTTTCCGACAAAGAGGTAGTTATATCCTAAAAACATTTTTAAAAGGGGGTCATTAGGAAGAAAAGGAAGGGCTTTTTCATAAAGCTCAACCGTTGTTTGATACTCATCTTTCTGCCAAGCAACAGAGGCTTGGTTAATAAAAGCTAAACCAATCACCTCTTTTTTATTTCTTTCTTGGAGTTTCCGCGTATTGATTCCTAAATACATCCGATCGCGAATATGAATTCCGCGAGCAGTTGTTTCAATATTTAAAGTTTCTTCTCCCTGCCGGTAACGAATATAGATATGGCCTGGAGGGGTAATAATTTCTAAAGGAAGATCAAGTCTTTCTGCAATAGAAAGATAGAGGATAGAAACTCCTAAACAAACCCCTAAATGACTATCAAGAACTGAGGGAAGAAAGGTATAGGTATCAATATCTTTTACCCAAATCGAATGAGGTGGAAAACGGAATCGCTTCTCATAGAAGATAAAATGACTGATCGCATCAATTTTTTCGAGATCAGTCGCACCAACAGGTAAGTGGGCAAGAATTTGAAGGGCGATTAGATCCAGGGTTGCTTCATATTGGCGCACTTTTAACGGATCATCCTCAAATTGATAGAGAAGAAGAGCATGGGAAAGATCGATTTCTTCAGGAGGGAGTGTGAAAAGTTCTTCTTTTTTCCATACAAAGTGCCCTTTAAGTTTTCTATTGGAAAGGTGATCGGAAATCATTTCGATTATCTCAAGCTGCTGCTCTGAGAGCGCAACATCCGTTTCAAAAGGTTGCTTATTAACTAAAGAGATAATCGAATCAATTTCCATTCCAGGAAGGATGAGATTTCCTTTTAAGAGCTCCTTTTCAGTCCGGTGTTTATGGATGAGTTCCCACGCATCTGAAAGAGCTTGTAGCCCCTCTTTAGTATTGGGATAAAGATGATAGAAGGCAAAAAGCTCTGAGATTGATTCGGGATTTAAACTTCGATAAAGTGTTGTTAGACGAGCATCAGAAAGCTCTGCTGTTAAAAATAATGTCGGAAGGAGGAAAAATAGGAGAGCTTTCATGAACCTAACGGTAGCACATGGATGTGAGCTAAGCAAGAATCGCTTGGATTTCCTCTTTGAGCTTTTTCGGTTTTACTAATAAAGTTCCTAAACGAAAGGGGTAGCGATAGGTCCAGTTAAAAGGATTTCCTATTTCAGGGTTTTCCCAAGGGCTAAATATGCTTGAAAAAGATTAACATGGCAAAGGCTCTCAGGAAGTCTATAATTTTTAAGGTCTTATGCATGCCGTTGTGAGGTGACCAAGACTCTATCTGTTCTCTTTGACCTGTATCTTGATCTTGGTAACATCACCTTTCTTTAAGTCGGTTCTCTCATCCTGTCGTTTTAGCATCCTTCTCGATAATCTTGCAGGACTTAAGGAACCCTCCTCCTTCTAATAGTTGGAGTTTCTTTCTCCCTAGAACTGGTTGTCGATGATGAATAGTTTTGGATCAATCTTTATTAAATGCGTAGTAAATAGCAAGACTCCATCCAGAAGCCAAAAATGCTTTCCCCAAATGCTTCTGATCAATGCTTTTTGCGATCTTATCTTTCCCAAAGTACCCATAAGCTGCTAAAGCTGCAGTGGCGAGTCCCAATAGAGGGATGATCTCCTTATTCTTATTCTTATCCTTATCACAGACACCCATAGATGAAGCAGAAATTATAATATAGCTAGCTAAAAGTCCAGCATAGGGGATAGATTCCTTGCTTAAGATGGCTACCCCCCGATTTTTCCATAGAAAACCAATAACAGTCGTATAGATTGCAGATTCGACAATAAAATTATTTATTTTCATGATTTCAATTTATTTAGCGAGGGGGTTAATCCATTTCTATTCCAAGGAGTATATTTGTTTACAAGGTAAAAGCACTTTTTATAAAAATTCCCCACGGGCTTTTCTAGTTCTTTATATCCAAAATATAGAAGAGCCAACACTGCTGGGGTATAGAGGTATCCTTTCTTTCTAGATATCCCTCCAATGGTAAAGGATGCACCCATTAGTGCCATAGATCTTTTAGAGGAATCTCCTATACTTACTGAAAGAAGGGATGCTCCAGCTACTATTAAACATGCTGAAACTTCTTGTGAGAGAGACTTTTTTTCTACTTCTGTTTCTGTTTCTGTTTCTGTTTCTGTTTGAACAAAAGGGTTAAAGTAAGCATGTAGATTTTTAGAGTCAAATATTGATTTAAATTCCATCGGGATATCTCCTTTGATTAGTTTAAGAAGCATTTTACCTTGCATACTGAATTATTTGCTAGATATATTTCCTAAATGTCAGCGATTCCCGCTGAGAGGGGATAAAATAAGAATTACGACCTTAACCACTTGAGTCCAAAATTTGAAGACAGAGAGAACCCTTTTAGAGCTGTCAAAAAAGTATCTGGAGTGTGGTATACGCTGAAAAACCTGAGATATGAGCTTTTAAGATGTGTCAAGACGAGCGATTTTGAGGTTGAATGATAGCTAGTCATCCACTTTTAAAAAGTCTAGCAGTCCTCGCATTCTGTTCCACAGATTTTGGAAGGACCCTGATAAAACTCCTTTGCCCTTTCATAAACAGAGCGACATAACAGCTGGATCTGTGATCCACTAGAAACGGTAACATCAATAGCAGTCCCATTACTATGGATAAGTTCTCATTGCCATGGTCGAAGTTGTGTTCAAAACGATATCCTTAGTTTTTTCAGTTTATTAAAAGTTTCGTTCTCGATGCGCCATCTCGCCCGTGCTCCTCGGATGATTTGATAAACATTGTTCTTATTAAGTTCGATGTTACTCGCTCAAGTAAATGTCTTACCCCCTTTGGAGGTCACTTCTTGGTATTCAAGAAAATTTACATGTAATACCAATCTCAAAAATTAAACTATCAAATTAGCCCAAAAGCGAGAGGATAGTTTTTTCAGCAGCTCCTCTTAGTTTCTTCAAACCGATGCCACCCTTCACATCGCAAAAGGGTTGTACAATTTCCTCCCCACTTTCAAAGAGGTGATTAGCTAGGTGATCTTTCCTTAATAATTGTCTCCAAACTCCCTTCGGTTGGATTAAGGATCAGGTGATGGTGCCGGCAATGAAAAAAGGTGATATTTTTCATCCTCTTAAATTAAACTTCTTACCTTGTATGCCAACCCGTCTGATAGGTATTTTGATAGAAATATGTTCAAGATCGATCTCCATTGTTTTCATATTGGGACAGGGGAATGCTAAGCCAACCCCTCCATCTCTTGGAATCGGAAGCGGCTCCAAGAATATATCCCTGTTTAAATTGTTGTTGTCTCAAGAGTTCTAGAACGTCTCCCTTTGATCGCCCATAGAGGTGTTCCAATTCCTTGCTCCCTAACGGGAACTTCTTTTTGAAATCATATATCCACCACCCTTAGTTTGACTTTTTTTAGCTCATCCCTTTTCGACGATTTCTTAAAAGGTTTTTTAATTTAACTAAAAGCCTCTTGAATTTCATAAGAGGGTTTTGGATGTTTTGATCGACCACTTGATCGATGCAAACAAAGGATCTTGCTCGATGTAAAAGGAGCAGTAGACACTTGTCAAAAAGCGCTCTATACCAAATTCTCTCCCATCGGTTTAAGTAGATCCTTTACCCTTTATTCTTCCTCCCCTTTTCCCTCTATTGCAACTCTATTGCAGCTTGGCGCAATCCTTTAGAGATTTGATGTTTACTCATCTAGTTCATTCCACCTTATTCTCATTTCTTCATTTACAAACAAAACTTCTAGCTCTATACTTCCTAAGTAAGATCGCTGCTACTTAGAGAGAATATATGATAGCTACAATTGCAAATGGATGTGTTTGGAAAAACACTTCGCAATTTTTGACCCCTGAAAAAATCTCTGAGGTTGCAACAAGATTAGGATTAAGCACAGAAGCAGCCTTGTCTCCAGGAGAGTATAATTGCCTTCAAAAAAAATGCGTCTCAATAGCACTAGAAAACTTGCATCAAAATATAAAAATCACTACTCAAATCCCTAAAGAAACGATACAGCAAATTGTTAATCGTTTACTTGAAAAACAATGCAAGACAAGCAATTTGATACAAGAAGACATGCCTCAGTTTATGTTGGATTGTTGTACGTCTATTTTATGGAAAATCACTTCGCTGTTTTATTCCAATTCTTCTCACAAAAAAAATTAGGATTTTAAAGGTTAAGGGTTATTTCTTCCACTTAAAAGCCATTATTTGAGTTAAGTTAATAATAGCATGGGCCACCATTGCATTTCCCACCCCCCATGGTTATTGATAGCTAAACTTGATAATCTTAATGAACCTATGATCTGGGCACACGCTCGTCCCCGAGAAGGATTTTCCTTGTGAGGATAAACAAATCCCAACTGTTTATCAAAACCTGGAAGAAAAATATCAGATAACCTTTAATTTAATGACACCTGTCTCTTATACACATCTCCGAG
>JAUHQH010000110.1 GCA_030408485.1 Candidatus Neptunichlamydia sp.
CAGATGTGTATAAGAGACAGATGATGGCACTCCAAACATCAAACCAGAGAAAAACGGGTACAGCATCCCTATGTCGATCTGAAAGATGCAGGGCTAGTGTTGCCATATTCCTGGAAAAGGATGCCACTGACCCCTTCCTGGAGCTTCTCTTGCAGATGAAATCGTCCAAACCCTCCTAAAATAAGTTGCCTCCACTTTGACATCACACCATCTATCAGAAATAATATAAGATGACAAAACTCGCGAAAGTGTCTCAGAAGAGAGTCGAGAAAGTAAAGAGTGCGCTAGTTAAAAAAGAAGACATAGAGGAAATTGAGTTTTTGCTTAACAATAGAGCTCGAAAAGTACTAAACTTACTGGACATTGCTCAATGTTTTTACTCAGTTTAATAAAAAGGATCCTATTGTCACACTTCAGAATTGAATTGGCGGACGATGATTTTCCAACTTTCAACAGTCCCTTCTTATAAAATTTAGCGATGGCTTCATCACTAAGAGAAATCTTGGGACTTTTTTAAAAGAGCTTATAGAATCGAAAAGTATCTGCATTCATTTGCGTACCCCCTAAAAAGAGGTACATCCTTTCAAGAGATAGGAGGATTGCTAGATTTTTTAGCTTCAATCTGTTAGATCTTGGGTTGAAGCTAAGATGTTTGTGTTAAAAGGATGCACCTTGGTTTCAGCCTCGGGAAGTGGTACCCTCTAGAGGCAGTTCTTTCAAAAAGACCCCTTTAGAGTATCTAAAAACAATTATTTGTCCAAGAAAAAAATAGATTTACTGACGGGGGTGAAACGTATCGAAAGCCTCGAACAGTCGCTTCTTCGAAAGATGGGTGTAACGATCGGTTGTTCCAATATCAGCATGGCCGAGCATCTCTTGAATTAGTCGAAGATCCGCCCCATGATCGAGAAGATGGGTTGCAAACGAGTGGCGCAAGGTATGAGGCGAGATCTCTTTTTCAATCCCCGCTTGCTTCGCATAAAACTTCACCCGCTCCCACAGCGTTGTCCGATGAATCCTTTTTCCCCTTTTAGATAGAAAAAGAGGACGCCTTTCCCCTTTATCATTGCGCCACTTTGCTAAATAGGCATCAATGGCTAACAGCGCCTCTTCCCCAATGGGAACGATCCGTTCTTTCCCCCCTTTTCCAATCACACGAATCGCATTCTCACCGACATCATGAATATTTAATGAGCAAAGCTCACTGGCTCGAATTCCCGTTGCATAAAGGGTTTCAAGGATCGCTTTATCGCGCATCCCCTCTTCATCTTCATCTCCTGGAACCATAAGAAGGGCTTCGATTTCATCCTCACTTAAAACTTCGGGGATGAGTTGCCACATCTTAGGCGAGTCTAAAAGTTCTATCGGATTCTTTTCAATCAACCCCTCCTGTCTTAAAAAACGGAAAAAAACGCGGAGAGCCATCAAGTTGCGATAGATCGAACTGCTTGCAAATCCTTGTTCTTTTAACAGAGCTAAATGAGAAATAATATCTTCTTCGACAACTACACTTTTCGCACCCTCGCAAAACCGACGGATATCTTTGCCATAGGCTTCGATCGTATTGATTGAAAGTCCTTTTTCAGCACCGATATAAGATAAGAAATCGTTGATGTAACTTTCCCATTGCATAGGATTATCTTCTAAAATTATGATCTCTTTTGCAAGAAAAAATCGTGAGAGCTTATAAGGAGTTCTGCCACAGAGAACACAGAGTATCGTAATGCAGCGAACTGATTCTTTACAATTCCTCGGTAACATACCCTTTGATTCCTTTGAGAAAAAACTCTTTCATATGGGGCGCGATCCTTATTTTGATCTTTTCCCTTCATATTGTTGTTTTCAATGACTGCTAAGTGACACCACTCTTTCTTGAGTGGTTTTCTGAGCTGGCAATGTGCAATATCCTTTATCTCCATAGACTGCTCTTTGAGTGGGACAGATATGTTTTAATCCTGTTGCGTCTTCCTGATTTTCTGATGCAATGGCAATCTTATTGATCAAATCTGTTTGCATATCTACGCTGGTATATTGTTTATAACTATACCAATATTTGTTTTTTCCTTTACATCCAATCCGTGCCTGCTGATCATGTGCGACTTATAGGAAGAGTTTCATTATTGAGATTTTCATATTTTGCCTGAATGGCTCGGTCTCTTTCTTCCCATAGATCAGATGACTGGCATCGACAAAGGTAAAGACTTCATTCATTAAACCTTGTCGTTTCAGCTCCTTTCTAAGATCAGGAAAGATTTTGGATAGCCGGTTTGTTCCAATTTTCTCTCTTATTCTGCAAAAGACGCTATAGTCAGGTGTTGCTTCTATCAGCATAAATCTAGAAAACCATTTGACTGCATTGTTTTCTCGGCAAAGATTTGAGGAGTTTTTAAGAAGCGCCATATTTCGATCAAGTTATAGACCATCTTCTCACTTTTAGAAACCACTTTCATGCCCCTTATCATCTGACCTAAATAGAAGTGCTACATCTCATCAAATGCTACCTCTTTCACATCTGGAGTAATAGATGGCTCTGGAAGATTAGCGTTTTCTTTAGAAATCGATCGGTATATCAACGATATGTGAATGACCAAAGTTTTTCCTACCATTCTAAACGAGGCTTTGCCAAGAGAATACAATATCGCTGCAAGGGCTTTTTTTATGACTACTAAATCCTTTCTTTACTCTCTGATTCCCATCAATACAATTCAAATCGGAGCATTTGCATCTATAACGTTGTTCACCTCGAACCTTTCCATCTATTTCAATTTGTTGCATCAGGAACTCCGTTTTATGAAATCAAAAAGAAGGTTAATTGATTTCTTTTAAAAAGTCTTCCGTTCGCAACAATCTCTTATTCAAAGAGAACAGGCTATTTATTAAAGCACCCCCCTTATGAACGAAGTGAACAACACCAAGCATATGTAAATGGATTCAAAGGCAAGATGTTGCAAACGAGGTTAGGTAAGCTTGAGCTACAAGTGCCACAAACTAGAGATAATTCCGTTCTAGCCTAGTTGCTTTAAGAGAAAGGGGAGCGATCAGAGAGAGCATTAGCATTTGCTGTTGTAGAAATGTATGTTATACCATCTATCAAAAATAATATGATTAAATATTTGCTTTACGAAAGGAAATCGCAAAGGGAGATCAGAATATCTCTTAAGACTTCTAAAGGGCGCTGCTCTGCGTTAAAACGGGTGATCAGCTCCTCATTATAGTACTTTAAAACCGGAAAAGTCTCATTTTCATAGATTTCCATCCTTTTCTTCAAAATAGACTCATTGCGATCATCTTGTCGCTTTTCTATGAGTGCCCGTCTTTTGAGTCTTTGGATCAAAATATCGGTATTTTGAGATTCCAGGAGAATGATTTTCTTCACGCTGATGTAACGTTCTAAAATCTCGACCTGCTTTACAGTCCGAGGAATCCCATCAAGGAGAAGAAGCTGCTCTTTTGGAAAATATTGATTCGTGGCGATCAATCCCATGACATAGTGGTTCCAGATCTCAATCGTCACATCATCAGGGAGAAGGACCCCCTTCACTGCATAGCTATGATAGAGCTTACCTGCTGCGGATTCAGGAGAGAGTCCACGAAAAACATCTCCTGAGGATAGATGGAAATGGTTCCCGGCACTACTCAGAAATTTCCCTTGGGTCCCCTTTCCAGATCCTGGAGGACCAAAAATTAATACCGACTGAAATTTTTCCTCAAGTTGAGAAATCATTCGTGATTCCATAATCCCTTTTATAGACAATTTGTTACAAAATAGCTCTATAGCTAAAATGGTTTAAAATTGGGTTGAATTAGGCGAGAGATTTTTGATGGGTTTTCCCTTTTTAAGGTCATCCAATAAACAAGAGGCGCCAAGTCTCAGAAGGGGGCACACATATGGATAGGTCATGTATGTTTGATGAACAGT
>JAUHQH010000111.1 GCA_030408485.1 Candidatus Neptunichlamydia sp.
CAGATGTGTATAAGAGACAGGTAATGTAATGAAATGGTCTTTTCTAATCAACCTCTAAACCCTTTTACTAAGCTTATATTTCAACCTTTTTCCCCAAGTTTTTGAAACGTCGTAGTTTCTTCTAAAGCACACTCCATTGCTATTTCTAATAGTATCTTGCAAGATGATCACGAATACATTTATCGCTCACCTTACGGAGAAGGGGTTTGCTGTAAGTTTCTTAAAGCCCTTAGCAATGCCATTTGGTTTGCCCTCACTATTGGTTTATAATATTTCAAAGAAAAATGATTTATTTAATTTTGTCTTCACTCTCAATATTTCCAATTTGCAGGTAAGCTATAATCGAAACAAATATGTAGGTCTTCTGTGTACTTTTAACTTAAAAACAACTTTTGTTGGAGATTTTCTTAAAGCTTGTATTCTGTTTTATTGACCTCTGATATTCTTCTATTCTCCCCAACATTATCTTGAATCTTATGAAGAAGCAGAAGCAAGTTGAACTCCCAGATGGTTCCGATCAAACAAGCTTAAATATCTTCCAAAGATTTGCCATTTTAGATCTTATCTTGGGAAATCTCGATAGAAAACTTGACAATTGGATAGTCAAGCTAGAGAAAAAGACAGGACAGTTTGAGCAAATTAACGCAAACTGCTTTCCAAGAGGACATCTGCCAGCAGTTTCCAAGCCTATACAAAGGGTTGAAGTTAACTTTTCTAGAGATAATTCTAGATCATTTCGTATTGATTTAGCTCAAAAAAACCAATATCAATCGAAAACTTTACCTATTGCTCAACATAAGCTAACAGAAACAAGGAGAGAATTCGTCCTTTCTTTGACAGAAAACAAAATCTAAGAAATCATCCAGATATGGAAAGATAACCTTGATTCTAAAGACTTTGAAAATTTATTTGGCGAAGATGACGGAGATGTTATCAAAGCATTTAAGGTTCGAGTTGAAGTACTTCGGAAATTTGCAGAAAATAAAGAAAAACCTTTTTATGAACTTGGATCCTACAATAACTATTCAAGAATTCAAGAATTCAAGAATGCTTGAGAGATAACATATAAGGCTCCTTTAGCAAGATATAAGTTCGAATTCACTTTACGCAAGGAAGAATAAGTTAGCCTCTACTCTGCGTGCAGAAGGTAAGGTTCTAATAAATAAAACCTCCTCGCAGCAAACTGCAGGTAATATAACTCAAAGAAATTGAATGCAGGGTAGGCTCATTCGAACTTAATTCCAAAAAAAGTTTTGTATGGAATTTGTTGCTTTACAGCTTATTTTTTTGCATTTAAGGTGCAGTTTTTGATAGAATTTTAACCTTGTAAATGGATCTTGGCATGCTGGGTATCTTTCTAGATTCTGAAACTAATGGTCTCAATGTCCGAAAGCATCGGATTATCGAGCTTGCCTATAAAATCGTTGATATGGAGACAGGAGAGGTCTTTGAATCCTTTGAAGTCCCTCTTTTTGTCCCTTATGAAGAATGGAAGAAGAGTGACCTCTTAAGCCTCGAGGTCAATGGTTTTTCATGGCATGATTTGAAGGAAGGGATGGAGCCTCAAAAAGCTGCCGAGGAAATCAAGTTATCCTTCAAGCGATGCGGCATTGAGCGCGGGAAAGCGGTCTTTATTTGCCAAAACCCCTCCTTTGATCGTGCCTTTTTCTCTCAACTTATCGATACCGACGTTCAAGAACAACTCAACTGGCCCTATCACTGGTTGGACTTAGCTTCGATGTATTGGAGTAAATGCATTCAAGAAGGAAAGGTCTTTCCTTGGGATACAGGAGTCTCGAAAAACAAAATCGCTATAGTCTTAGGACTTCCTCCTGAAGTCGATCCGCATAAAGCGATGAACGGAGTGGATCACCTAATCTTGTGCTATGAAACTGTTGTGGGATTCCCAGCAAAAGTCACTAAATAACGTCTGTAGTTTTTCAAGATAAGCATGAAACAGTTTTCTTAAATCCCAATCACCTATTGTCACATATCGTCGCATTTCTCCTTGAGTTATCCTATAGGGTTTCGAATCTGTACGTTTAACTTCTTGCGAATAACCTTTAAAAGCTGATTACGCACCTTTAACGTAACGTATTTAAACCAAAACCCATTTTTGCTCCCCATCAAATCCCATCATAGCTTTACATCCTGATCAAAAGATTGGTTTGATGACAAAATACAATTCAATATTAAATTGACATTATATTTGTCAAAAATATGAAGATAAAACAGATCAAAATAAGTTCAAGCTTTATGTTATTAGCCAAAACAGATGTTCTTGATGCTCTAGGTTGCACCATTGCAAGCTATTGTTTTGTAAAGGATTAAAGAGAGTTTTCTAAAACTAAGAGGGAAAAGACCAATCATTCAGAAGTCGCTGAATTGCAGTAAGGGATGTCCAATTTATCAGATTACCGAAGAGCTTTGTGGACTCGAGATCAGCTCTATATAGAGATCTCTAAACTGAGTAAGATTTCGGATGAAGAGCTTGAACAGTTCCGCCATCCTTAAAGGAGTTATTCGGTATGTGCACTTGGATGCTCGCTATGAAAAAGCGAGAGAAAATGGAAGTGTAAAAGATTTATTTAGTAATACTCAGCTCCATTGGGGCGAATGAAGAAAGGAGACGTGAAGTCGTTGGAATCTCATGTAGTCTCTCTGAAGTAGAAGTGCATTGGAGGAACTTTTTAGAAACCTTCTGTCAATAGGATTAAAGGGTGTTCGGCTGGATTATAAGCGATGACCATCGAGGTCTTAAAAAAACTAGGAAAGCCGTTCTTCCTACTTTCCAGTAGCAACGTTGCTTATTTCATATGGCTCAGAATGCAATCGACTATTCACCAAGCCCATGCTCGAGAAAAGAAATCTCTCAGTTTGTAAGAGATACCCTATTCGTTGTCTGAAGAAGAGGTTAAAGCAAGGCTAAAAATAGCCGTGTCAAAACATGCAGAGAAAGCTCCACGATTCAGCGAATGGCTGGAGGAACATTAGAATGAAAATACCAATAATAATAAAAAGCTGGGTAGGATTATCCTACCCAGCTTATGAAGAATACTAACGTAGTTATTAACTATTTAGCAGATTTTCTTCTGCGAACTGGCTTTTTAGTAGCTTTTTTAGCAGTCGTTTTACGCTTTCTGCGTCGAGTGGTCTTCTTCGCAGTCTTTTTAGCTGTAGACTTACGCTTTTTGCTGCGAGTCGTCTCCTTCGCTACTTTTTTAGCAGTTTTTCTTCGGCGAGTGGTTTTCTTAGCTGCTTTACTCTTAGTCGTTTTTGTAGCAGTTTTTCTTCGGCGAGTGGTTTTCTTTGCAGAAGAAGCTGCTTTTTTTCTTCTTCGTCTTTTAGCAGGCATGTTTTGTGCTCCTTAGTTGGAATTCCTTTAAAATTCATGGTTCAGAAG
>JAUHQH010000112.1 GCA_030408485.1 Candidatus Neptunichlamydia sp.
CAGATGTGTATAAGAGACAGCTTCCAGCAAAATTCATCTAGATATTGATGTAAATATTTTGCACTTACATGATGAAACTGACCTTTGATTCCTATTTTGAGAATCGCCCAAAAGCTTTCGATTGTATTTGTGTGAACATCATCACAAACATATTGTCTTGTGCTATGATTTACTGTCTTATGATTTATCAGCCTAGAAAAAGGTTTGTAACCTAAGAAATCATCGGTCATCAACGTTACGGAAGCTATATCAATCTTTCCAAGAATGAACTGTTTCAGAGAATTAAATTCCAATTTCTTATCTCCCTTCTGATGCTGAGCAACTACTGAACCATTCCTCTCTATAATTCCTATGACACATTCTTTATTAGTCCCTCTACCACGTTTGTTCTTTGGTGGTTCATCATCGGAATTATTTTTTCTTCTAGGTTTCCCACCAACATATGTTTCATCTGCTTCAACGATTCCCTTAAGTAAATCCACATCATTTGTTTTCATAGATTTTCTGATTCGATGCATCATTGACCATACTGTAGTTCGTCTCATACCCAAATCTCTTGCTGCTTGACAGGCAGATAACCCTTTTTTTGCATTAAGCATTAAGGCTATTAGAAGGAACCATTTTTGTAATGGTACTTTAGTGCCATGAAAGATAGTCCCGACTGTAACGCTGAAAGATCTATGACATCTATTGCAGTGATGTCTTTCTTTTTCTAATGCTTGATATGTATGATCAGATTCACAATATGCACATTTAGGCCTATCACCCCACCGGTTTTTCTCAAGAAACTTGACACACTCTTTTTGTGTAGAAAAGTTTTCCATGATCTGTATAATATTCACTTTCCATACTCACTTTATGTTATCGTAACCGTAAATTATACACCATCCCTACATTTTATAAAACCTTATTGTGTGCAATTCCGTAAATTTTTTTATTTTAGTTATAGACAATCCTCCTTGAAAATTTTATCTATTCCGCATCGATATTTTCTTTGGCCAGACTTTGCCTGGACCTACTTCTCCTCAATTGAAT
Source organism: Candidatus Neptunichlamydia sp. (assembly GCA_030408485.1). Lineage (GTDB taxonomy): Bacteria > Chlamydiota > Chlamydiia > Chlamydiales > Simkaniaceae > Neptunichlamydia. Next base: position 1,036 of record JAUHQH010000112.1, read on the forward strand.
TTAAATCAGGAGAATAGCGACAACAGTTAAGAAGGTTTTTCTCAAGTGAGTCCTCCTATATTGCATTTGTCCAACCTTTTGCTCCACATTCATGAGTGCCAAAGCAGCGCTCTCTTAAATTTTTGGCATCACCATGAGTTCGAGGTATATCATGGGCAAATCCACTCTCATCAATATATACAATCGGCATCCCCCATTCCTTTTTGAGAAAGGTTGCTGATAACAGCAATAGAGGTTTAAAACCATCATTCTAAAAACTATACTGCTCCTCATTAAGGCAATGGCATTTACACCTATCTTCAAAAATGCATAAATTTCAAGGAACTTTGAAGAAAAAAGACCTTCATATTTAAAGTTTAATCGCTTATCTTAAGTTGTTTAAGAAAGAAACATTCCGACCAACAAGACTCTCTCAAAACGCAAACATAGCAGTCTTTAGCGATATCTGCTAAATCAGCTATTTTAGTAGATAAATTTCGCCTTGGTCTTGAAAAGATCCTCAAAGTAATCAAAAACTGCCCGCTTAAAGTCTGGTCGCTTTAAGGTAAATTCTTTATCGACCCAAATACCTTCAACTTTGTGGTAAATCCTGGTTTTACTAATTATTTTCCTACACTGCATCTAGAGAACATTTGAGCAAGGAAGACTGACAAATCCATCTCCTCCTTATTTTCAAGAATTATCTCCTATTCTACCGACGATAATGAATAACGTTCTAGCAAAAGTCTTCTCCAGAAGGTTTATGCGGAAGAGCGTGAAAGATTAGAGTTTCCCATGGTATTTTGGGATCTAACGTCTTTTACCTCTTTTTCAAGTTGTTCTACTCTCTCGTTATGTCTCCCATAAACAATAGCTCCCAACAAGAAAAAGAAAAGGAGGTCTTTTTTTAACATTTTACCGACTTCACATGATATGTTTAGCATAATACATTGCTCCTAAAAGAGCTGTTTTATCATTCAGGACAACCCGAACAGGTATTTCTCCAAGAAGATTAGAAAAACGCCCCTTTCTTTTAAAAGAGTCAATAAAGCTACCCTCTTTAAAAAAGCTTAATATCTTAGGAGCAATCCCTCCACCAATATAAACTCCTCCTAGGGCAAACATTTTTAAAGCAACATTCCCCGCTTCTGATCCATAGATTGAAACAAAGAGTTCTAATGCCTTTCTGCAAGCCTTAGAGTTTCCGCTCAATCCTTTTTCTGAGATAAGTCGAGGTGAATCTCCTGAAGCAATCTCTTCTAAAACATCTTCTTTTTCTCCTTCTACCTTTGTCTCCACAATAAACTGATAGACGTTGTAAAGCCCCGGTCCCGATAAAATTCTTTCGTAAGAAACATGTCCAAACTTTTTTCGTAAAAATCGAAGAAGGCTATCTTCTCTTTCATCTCTAGGGGCAAAATCGGTATGCCCTCCCTCACATGCGAAAGGGATATCTCTTTTCTCACCGAAAAAAATTCCAGCTTCGCCAAGTCCCGTTCCTGCAGAAACTAGCGCTTTGTTTCCTTCCGCTTTTTTATCTCCTTCATTAAGAAGGAAAAACCCATCTTCTTGCAGCATGTTTAATCCATAAGCATTTGCTTCAAGATCATTGATGAGAGAAACTTTATTATTAGAAAGTTCTTTTGAAAGAACCGCGCCTTCTACTAACCACGGGAGGTTTGTTGCTTGGCTTTTTCCCTTTTTTACAGGACCAGCAATCCCAAAACATCCTTTAACAACTTTTTCATTCACATCCTTTAAAAATTCTTTCACAATGAGTCTTAAGTTAGGGTATTTTTGACTTGGAAACTTTTGTTCTTTAAGGCAAATCACCTTTCTTTGTTCTTCTTTAAAAAGAGCAAGGTGAGTTTTAGTTCCGCCTATATCGCCTGCTAAATATGTCATTCCCTATCATTAGCATGTGATTGGAAAATTGTCATTGAAATTTTACACATGATTCTAAAGGAAAAGAGATGTATAGTGAAAAAAGGCAAAGTTTATGAGGAATAGATATGACTGAACAAAATGAAGCAGCAAAGAAAAAAGCTTTAGAACTCGCTATCGCACACATTGAAAAACAATTTGGCTCGGGTTCTATTATGTCTCTAGGAGATCACTCGGCATCTCGAGGAATAAGCGCTATTAAAACAGGAGCTCTTTCTTTAGATCTTGCCCTAGGAATCGGTGGGGTTCCCAGAGGGCGTGTTGTAGAAATTTATGGGCCTGAATCTTCGGGTAAGTCCACTTTAGCAACACACGTTGTTGCAAGCTGCCAAAAAGAAGGGGGTGTTGCAGCTTACATCGATGCAGAACATGCAATGGATCCAGCTTATGCAGAAAAAATTGGCGTCAATCTCAACGATCTGATGATTTCGCAGCCTGATTGTGGAGAAGATGCATTAAATATTGCTGAAATGCTTGCCCGCTCCAATGCTGTTGATGTGATCGTTATCGACTCCGTTGCCGCATTGGTTCCTAGATCAGAACTTGAGGGTGAAATTGGAGATTCTCATATTGGACTCCAAGCACGTCTGATGTCGCAAGCATTAAGAAAGCTTGCCTCAACCTTATCAAGAAGTAATACGTGCGCTATTTTCATTAACCAAATTCGAGAAAAAATTGGTGTTATGTTTGGAAATCCAGAAACAACTTCTGGTGGAAGAGCTTTAAAGTTCTATGCATCCATCCGAATGGATATTCGTCGAACAGCAACCATTAAAGGTCCAGAAAATAGTGATATTGGTAGCCGTGTAAAAGTAAAAATTGTCAAAAATAAAATGGCACCTCCCTTCCGTATTGCTGAGTTCGATATTCTCTTTAATGAAGGAATTTCAAGAATGGGGTCTATCATCGACTTAGGGGTAGAGCATGGAACTATTGACAAAAAGGGAACTTGGTACAGCTATAACGAAAATCGGTTAGGTCAGGGAAAAGAAGCGACTCGAACAGAGCTTAAAAACAATCCCAAGCTTGCTGATGAAATTGAACAAAAAATTTTCGAAAAAGTTCAAGTCAAGCCTCAAGAAGATCCTCGTTTACCATAGTCTCTGAGTAAATCTATTGTTTGCTGAAACTCGGGAGTTAATATGCCGAGTTTTTTCATTTTTAGAGAAAACGTTTCAATCTCAACACTAAACATCTCTTTTGCTTCTTTCCTTCCAGCTAAGTGGACAACATTTAGTGATTCCTCATCATCCTGATCAACATCGTCTAAGTCGTCAGCAATTTGAAACGCCATTCCAAAGTGATAAGCAACCTCTCTTATCTTATCAACCTCTTCTAAATCTCCTCCACCAAAAACCCAGCCAAAAACAAATGAAATTTCAAAAAGAGTGATCGTTTTCTTGTAAATAACATCAAAAGCTTCATCAACTGTTCTTTCTTCAGAGTAAAGGTCTTTAAATTGACCTCCAGTAGCTCCAGAAATTCCTGCACACCGTGTTGCCGCATCTAGAGCAATCACGCAAGCTTCATTTGCTCGATCTCTAAACGGTTCTTTCTGTCTTGAAAGAACCTGAACACTCTGGAAAATTTTTTCATAGCCAGCAGAAATAAGAGCGTAGCTTGCTAAAAGAGCAATCGTCTCACCAAACTGTTTATGTAGAGCAGGCTTACTTCTTCTGTAGTCATCATTATCCATGCAAGGAAGGTCATCAGCAACTAATGATGCTGTGTGAAAATATTCAACGGAAAGACAAGCTTCTAGCACATCCAAATGATTACTAAGTGCTTTAGCAACCATCATAACAATTAAAGGGCGAATTCTTTTTCCCCCATTTAACAATGCATACTCACAAGCATCGCGAAGTGTGTTTTGATCACCTAAACGAATAATATTTCGTTTCAAAAAAATCTCAAAATCTTCTTTTAGAGGTTTAATCAATGACATGTTAGGTTTGATCAGCTGTTTTAGCATTATTTATTTTCCTAAGATTGGATTTTTGAATTGATGTACAAGCTCTTGAATAGGTTCTTTTTCTTAATAAAACACCTGGATTAATCACGGTATTGCAACCAAGTTGAGAGCTATCACCTAAAACAGCTCCAAACTTTGTTATCCCTGTTTGATAGATCTCTCCTTCAACATCTACAATAACCTCTTCTTTGTCTAGCCGGAAGTTTGCACAAATTACTCCAGCTCCAATGCTGACGTAGTTTCCTAATATAGAATCGCCAACGTAATTAAAATGTGGAGCTTTAGAGTCATTTAAAAAGATGGCATGTTTCGCTTCTGTCGAGTGACCAATTACACATCGGTCTCCCGTTAATACATATCCTCTAAGATAAGCGCCATGTCTAATTTGACAGTCTCGACCTATGACGCAAGGTCCTTCAATATAAGCTCCAGGTTCAATAACTGATCCCTTTCCTATAGAAATTCTTTCTGCATTAACTAGCGTTATATTTGGCGGAATCGGACATTCTATTTCACCAAGACTTAAGGAGTCTAAGTAACTTCTAAGATTTTTTAAGCTTTCCCAAATTGGCAAGTCCATAAGAAATACTTTCCTGTGAAAGAACGCTTTCAAGTCAAAAAATCTTTCAGGATTTAGCACGGAGTCATACCTATTCTTAAGATAAAGAGAAGAGAATATATTAATAGGGATTTTTCTTCATCTTCTTCAGCTGTGGATTTGTCAATAACTGTAAATTTCTATATAGAAAAAGCATTG
>JAUHQH010000113.1 GCA_030408485.1 Candidatus Neptunichlamydia sp.
TTGATAACTGAGTCTTTGCGCCATTTCTAGAGACGTTCCTCCCCATGATGATCACTGTATCTCTACTTTCTAAAAGAACTTTCACACCAGAAACAAACCTATTTGCAATGACTAGGTGAAGAAGAGTATAACCTTTACATTTATGGTTAACATTGACACCACGTTCGATCAGTCTTCTCAGAATTTATGTTTGCTTCGTTTCTATTGCAATTGCAACAGTAGAGATGCCTCCTCTTAAGCAATCATTGAAGTCAATATCTTCTGCTAGAAATCTCATAGTAATAGGGTCGTTCTTTGACTGAATGGCCCAAAGAAGAGGAGTCATGTCATTGATGAGTTTGCAATTGGGATTTGCTCCTAGAGAAAGAAGGGTATGGACAGCATTATACCCCTGATATTGGACAACACTAAGGAAGGGATTAACACCTTCCTCAGCAGGAAGATTTAACAGCTCGGCGCAGTGCTTGATCAAGATCTTAATTGACCCACTTCTATTTGTTGCATAGTGAAACGGAGTAAACTCTGTGAGAATTAACCACCTTTATGTCTGCACCTCTTTCGATTAACTTGTTCAGAAACATTGGATTTTGGCATTCAGCTGCGTGATGCACTAGGCTGATTCCTAAAGGATCTTTAAAAAAATTCCAGTCAGTGATCTCTGAAAAAGCTGTTTCATCATCATTGATTGCTTTTAAGATATTGAGTATAGAATAACTCAAAGGATGCCCTGGAAGAGGAGGGTTAAAGATATCCTATAGATAAAATGGTTTAAAATTGGATCACTTTATTCGGATTTTTCCGCTCTCCTTTCCCTCCTTAAAATCTCTCCCCTAATTCAACCCAATTTTAAACCATTTTAGCTATAATCGAGATATATCAAACCTCAAGTGCGACAGTTTGAAAAAGAAGGAGAAGGGGTTTCGATCATAGATGATACGATAGATAGAAAACCCTGCACCGATGCGTTAGAAAATAAAATAATTTGTTGCCATTTTCCTCATGAATACATTACGGCGATGTATCTCTACCAGTTTCGATAGAGACTGCGCGTTAATGAATTTATTTTCTATGATATGAAGACAAAGAAGGTTTTCAAAAAGAAGATGGCTATATAGGAGAATTATATCTCGCTTACTCATGACTTAAGAGCTGAAAAAATCTATGAGATCTATCAGAAACATAAGAAACTTACAGCCAAGCTCCTTCTTTTGCGTAAGGTGAGTAAATAATAATTATAATTTGAAAAAACATAGAAAAGTTTCTATTTTTTTGATAAATCTGCAAAAAATCAGATTTTTTCTTTTCTAATTTCTATTTTCTTTTGTTTTCAACAACCCCTTGATCGGACAAACTGGAAATTTGGAAGGATAGACATTAACATCTTTATGTTCACAGTTGCTTATAAAGGGATTGCTCTTACTCTAATAACTCCAAGCGAATCGACCTGATAAAACACATTCTTCTACTTATTGAACCTGAGAACATTGAGTGTCTTCTTGGAGACGGCGAGCTTATAGGAGGAGAGTGGATTCAAAGGATGAGCTCGTCATAATCATCTCGAACCGGAAGTTTAAAAACCCCTTCAAGCTCTATCGTAAAAGGTAGGAGATTGAAACGTTTTTTTGAATGTTTGAAAAAAAGGTTTTTTGCTTTCTGTTGGACTCACCTTGTTGGAGAAGCTAAGGAAGAGACAATTCCAATCAAAACAAAATCCCATGGCAGGAAAGCAAAAAGCACTTTTAGGTACGCATTTGATGAGCTTCGAGGGATATTTTTGAGATTTAAAGAAAGAATCGAGGTGTTTATTGTTTACCTTAAGTTACTAATTGTTAATGGACAACTGGGATGATGCTGAAAAATGTCTTGTACAAAGATACATGTTATAACCTCATTTTTACTAAAAGAGGTTATTGCATATCAGCGAGTTAATTTGTTCTCAAATTTTTTGTCCTGTACAAAGTCAACTATGTCCAAAAGGGGACTGTTTAGCATTCAAGAGATTTAGAGATTTCCGATTACAAAAATTTTGGGTTTGTAAAAAATAGGTCCTTTTGGACGGTTTTTGATAGATTTTGTAGTTTTTAAGTGTTGAGAACTGAAAAATCCAGCTTATTTAGAGAAACTCTACCTAGGAGAGAATTAAATTTGGAGGGTTTAGAACTGTGAGTCTCTTATCTTATAAGTTGTAACAAATAGGCCTGCATCAAGCTTGCAAACTGATTCTTCGCAATTCCTCGATAGCGAACTCTCTTTAATCTCTTTGTGAAAAAACTCCTTCATAAGGAACTCTTAGAAAGTTGTAGCAGCGGTCTTGGTCTTTATTTTTGCTCTTCATGTTATTCTTATGAGGCTGTTGAAAGTTGAAAGGTTTTTCGGATAAATTAAGATTTTCTTCGAAAATTACCATTGTAAAATAATTCTCACTTCTTTACCCTATGACCTCGAAAAACCTGGCCCAGAAATGAAATCTCTTTGGAGGAGTGTCCGAGCGGCCGAAGGAGCACGTTTGGAAAGCGTGTGTACGTGATAAGCGTATCGTGGGTTCGAATCCCACCTCCTCCGAAATTTTTTTGTATGCCAGAAATTCTGACCTTTGTATATAGGCAAGGAAATTCAAGAAATGGGATTTTGCTGATGAAGTGCCCTTTTTGTGGACATGAAGAGTCTAAAGTTACCGATTCGCGGAATGCGAGTGAGACAAATGCTATCCGCCGCCGTCGAGAATGTCTTCAATGTACCCGTCGTTTCACAACGTTTGAAACGGTTGACATTTCGATGCAAATTAAAAAAAGAGATGGAAGTTATGAGGACTTTAACCTTCAAAAGTTGATTAAAGGACTCGATGCTGCATCTAGACATACACGGATTAGCCACGATCAAGTGCGTGACTTAGCCTCCACCATTGCGAATGACCTTATTGAAAAACAGATGCGAGAGATCGACACCACAACCCTTGGGCAAATTGCAATGGATAAGCTAAGAGAGATTGATACCGTTGCCTATATCCGCTTTGCATGTATCTATCGGCGGTTCAAGGATGTTGACGAGATTATGGATGCAATTCATACGATTGCACCCGAAGAAATGAAAAAATGATTTTAATTGTGAGAAAGATTCATGGCATTAAAAAAAAGTGAGATCGAAAAATTTAAACAGCGCCTACTTGAGATGAAAGCTCAGCTGGGAGCCTCTCTCAAATCTGTTTCAGACGATGTCAAAACTTCTGAAGAATCTAAAGGGTATTCTCAACACCAAGCAGATGAAGGGACCGATGATTTTGGACAAACCATCAGTATTGAAGTATCTACAAAAGAACAAGAGATCATCCGACAAATTGATCGTGCTTTAGATAAAGTCGAAGAAGGAACGTATGGTGTTTGTGATGTCACCGGAGATGAAATTCCAGTTAAAAGACTTGAAGCTGTCCCTTACGCAAGTATGACAGTTGCTGCTCAGGAAAAGATTGAAAAAGGAATGATTTAACAAAGTGCAAAGAAGAAGAGTGTGGATCTTAGTTTTTTCAGCAGTTGTTTTCTTTATCATTGATGCTGCTTCAAAATATTGGGTAGAAGAGCACCTGATTCATATCCAGTATGCGACTCCCTTTTACCCCTTTGGAGGTATTGGAGTTTTTCAAAACGTCCTAGGAATTGATTTTGCCATTAATAAAGCAAGCAATACCGGAGGAGCGTGGAGTCTATTTTCTACGCTTCCCAAAACGCTCTTAGTTGTCCGGATTGCCATTATCCTTTCCCTTTTGAGCTATGCCTTTTTCTTTAATAGAGATAGAAAAAGAGATCTCCCCTTCATGTTGATCATAACAGGAGCTTTAGCAAATATTGTTGATACCTTTGTTTATGGGTCGGTTGTTGATATGTTCCACTTTATTTTATGGGGGTACTCTTTCCCAATTTTTAACGTGGCAGATATACTCATTTTCTTTGGCGTCACGATCATGATTTTTCAAGAACTTCTCAAAAAAATAGGGTCCCATGCAGCTCACCCATCCAGAAGTTGAAGGGGTGATGCAAGCCTCTAAATGGCTTTCCCATCGCGCACTCTTAGATGTTCGAGAGATGGAAGCACTTTTTAAAAGTCTTCCCCATTTTTCCATCTACAATGTTTCAGAACTTGTTGATTTAGAAGATGCGATCATTCCTCAAGAAAAATTCCTTTCAAAATATATCGATTACGTCACCTCTCTTAAAGCTGGACTGATTCCTAATGAAAAAGAGCTGAAGCCCTATTTTTCAGCAGCCCTTTCCTGCACAAGTGATTCCCTTTATGCCATGGAAGCAAAAGAGGGGAAATGTATCATCAAACCTAAAGAACCTGTTGTACAACTCAGTCTTCACCACTTTACCTTTTCTGAAGAGCACAATGCATTTCATTCCATGGTTCATTCGAAACGTGCTGTCACATGGGGCATTCAGTTTGCTTTTCCTCAACTCTATTCTAATTCGATCAAAAACGATATTGTTGAGGTTTATAAAAATTCTGAATTTCCCAATACTGAACTCTTTAAAACCTTAGCAAAATGGATGCGTGGAAAAACCACTCCTCCTCCTTTTAAAGTCGGGGATCTTCCGATCAATGCAACGTTTCGACTAGGGAAAGAGTGTAAAAGCTGGATCCATGCCCATGCCCAGCTAGAAGCCGTAGGACTTTCGGTATGACTTTAGAAATCCTCTCGATTGGAAATGAACTTTTGTTGGGAGATACCATAAACAGCAATACCTCTGTGATTGGTCAAGCATTATTCTCTCATGGTTTCCCTGTTGATAAAGTGACCTTTCTCCCTGATGAGAAAACCTTTTTAAAAAAAGAGATCGAAGAAGCCATGGAGCGCGCTTCTTTTGTTATCACCACAGGAGGACTCGGTCCTACAGGAGACGATTTAACACGCGATATTGTTTCTGAGATTTTTAATACCTCACTTGCTTATGATCAAGCCGTTGCTTCCGATCTCATTGAGCGCTTTGGAAAAAACCTTCCAACCCTCGAAGATCAAGCAATGGTTCCTAAAGGAGCCACTATCATCCCGAATCCTTTAGGAACAGCCCCAGGATTTATATTAGAAGGGAAAGCAACGGTTTTTGTTTTACCGGGAGTTCCCGCGGAAATGGAAGTTATGCTTCCTGCTGTGATTGCCCATTTAGAGAAATATCACACCAAATCGCATTATGTCGCACCCCTCTACCTCTGTTTACTTTCAGAACAACAAGTCGATCCTTACCTGCGCGGCTTAGAAAAAGAAAATCCTGATATTACCATGGCGATTTGCCCCAACTATGGCGTTCTTTCTGTTTATGTTCAGGGAAAAGACCAACAGAAAATCGCTGCTATTCGAGATCAAGTGGCTCAAAAATTTGAAACCCATGTTTTTTCGACAGAATTGAAACAAATCGAAAAAGCACTCCATCAGTGGTTGATCAAAAATAAAAAGAGTCTTGCCGCCGCAGAAAGTTGCACTGGAGGGGAGTTAGCCGCCTGTTTAACAAAACACCCCGGGAGCTCCGACTATTTTTTAGGGAGTATTGTTTCCTATTCCAACCACTTAAAAGAAGCCGTGCTGGGAGTTTCTGAAAAAACTCTCCAAGCACACGGCGCTGTCAGTGAAGAAGTGGTTTTAGAAATGGTTGCTGGTGCAAAAAAACTCTCTGGAGCTGATTTTGCAATGGCAACCTCAGGTATTGCTGGGCCTGATGGAGGAACTGCAGCCAAACCCGTTGGAACCGTCTGGACAGCGATCTCAACTCCTGACAAAACATTTTCGGGTCTCATTTCTCTTAAAGGATCGATTCGTAGTCGCCCTCTTATTATTAGGTATACTGTCACTTATCTTCTTGCCTCCCTCTATCGTTATCTTGTTTATAACACTGAGCCATACGCATGACCTACAAACTCATAGACAGTGGAAACGAACAAAAGCTCGAGCTATTTGGCGACTATACATTGATCCGCCCTTGCCCCCAAGCGCTCTGGAAACCTCAAGTGCCTAAATTATGGAACAGTGCTGATAGCACCTTTAAAAGAGGAAAAACATGGAAAGGACTTCCAAAGTCTTGGGCCATCCATTATAAAACCCTCCAGTTTAAAATTGTTCCCACCGACTTTGGCCACCTAGGGCTTTTCCCCGAACATGCACAACACTGGAATTGGATGGAAGAGAAACTCAAACCCAACTCCGAAATCTTAAATCTTTTTGCTTACTCCGGTGCAGCCACCCTTTACCTCGCAAAAAAAGGACATCAAGTCTGTCATCTTGATGCAGCTAAAGGAATGATCGATTGGGCTCGAGAAAATGCTGTGCTCAACACACTTGAAAAAGCTCCCATCCGCTGGATTGTCGATGATGCCCTCAAATTTCTCCGCCGTGAAATCAAACGAAAACGGAAATATGACGGGCTTTTATTAGATCCTCCAAGCTTTGGTCGAGGATTACAAGGACAGGTTTTTAAAATCGAGCAGGATCTTCCTCCCCTTCTTGAGCTCTGTAAACAAGTCCTCAAAACAAATCTCTCCTTTATCCTTTTAACCTGTCATACCCCTGGACTCACCCCAAAAATTCTCCATCATCTTCTTAGCCAAATCTTCCCCAAACTCTCCATCGACTCAGGAGAAATGCTGCTGCCGAGTCAAAATTTTCCTCTTCCCTCTGGTTGTTTTTCAAGAACTTCATTATCAGATATTTAGGAAATAGAATAAAAAATAGGGTTGTATTTTTTCTTAAATCGCGCCCATCTTTCTTTAAGAACTTGGAGGTGACTTTCAGCTGTTTTCTTTGGCACTTCACACTTCCTGGATAGGAT
>JAUHQH010000114.1 GCA_030408485.1 Candidatus Neptunichlamydia sp.
AACTTCTAAATATTAAAACCAAGGATGACGTGACCTCTCTTTTTGAGTGAGCTTAGCGTTTAGATATCTCCTTCTTTTTGTTTTTCTTTAATTTTTATTCTTTTATGTTTTTTTTAATTTGCTTTAGCCTTAACTTCTTAAAGATTTTTTGTTGAAAAACTGATGATGGAAATGTTGCAAGAAAGTCAAAATTAATATACGTTTGCCCATGTAACTTGAAAAGAGATAGCCGAGAGGAGCAGTAGATGGATCTAAAAATAAAAGATGTTGCTGAATTGTTAAATGTTTCTGAGACAACTATTCGGCGTTGGCTTGCAGAAGGAAAAATTCCTGCTTATAGACTTCACCATCAATACCGCTTTAGTCGCATTGAAATTGAAAATTGGATACTAAGCTGTCGTCTTCAAAAAGAAATAGGGAACTTTCTCCCTTCAGAAGAAGAACAAATTTACCCACAGAAAAAAGCAAAAAAAGAAGAGCAAGATCCCAAGAAAGGAATGCAGCAATTTAGCCTTTTCCGAGCAATTCATCATGGGAGGATCTTCAACGATATTCAATCGACGAAAAAGGAAGATCTTATTCGTGAAACAATGAACCATGTTTCTGACAAGCTAGGAATGGATCCAAATGTGATGGCTGATCTTCTTCGCGATCGTGAAAAACTCATGCCGACAGCTTTGAATAATGGAATTGCTGTTCCTCATACTCGAGACTTTTTATTAAAGGGATCAACCGATGTTGTTGCCGTTGTTTTTCCTAAAACACCTATCGATTGGGGTGCTCTTGATGAAAACCCTGTACACACGATTTTTTTTCTGTTTGCCTGCGATGATAAGCGCCATCTCCACTTACTTGCAAAACTCGCACATCTCAGCAGCAATGATGAAGCCTTAGAGCTCATGCGTTCACAACCTTCGAAAAAAGAACTTCTTGACTATGTCAAAGATTGGGAGTCTTCTGTCGGCGAAAAATAGGTAAAAAATGAAGAGGGAATATTCAACTATTTTTACCGCTCATTCAACCACCAAGTGAGACAAAAGCTAAAATAAAAACTGCTCAGAGATGACTAAAAACCCTACGGTGATTTTTATAGTAAACATTGTAGGAGGAGTTATGTCCAACGGCAACCATCACCTGAATAGAGATCAAAGATACCAGCTATATACCTTAAAAGGAATAGGAGAATCTATATCATTAATAGCTAATGCATTGGAAGTATATAGATCAACGACTCGTCGAGAGATGAATCGAATTATAGCTAAAATAAAATATTTTAGCTATAATTTTTTGGATGACCTATTCATTGGATTTTAGAAAAAAAGTACTATCGATCCGAAGCAAAGAAAAGTTGAGTTTTTCAAAGCTATCAAAGCGTTTTGGCATAAGTATCAATACCTTATTTCTTTGGTCTAAAAAAGTAGAGCCCAAACAAACTAAGAGTAGGCCTGCAATCAAGATTGATAGGGGGTGTTTGATGGAGGATATCAAAAAATACACCCAGATGCCTTCAGTTATGAATGAGCCCATCGTTTAAACGTAAGCGTGCGATGCATCGACTAAAAATCGGCTATAAAAAAAACACTAAATCATCTCAAAGCTTGCGAAAAAAAAAGAGAACCCTTTGTGAAAAAGATCGCAAAATATAAGGAATGGGGGATGTCGATTGTATATATTGATGAGAGTGGATTTGCCCATGATATGCCTCGAACTCATGGTGATGCTAAAAATTAAGAGAGCGCTGCTTTGGCACTCATGAATGGGGAGCTTGCTCCCTGCTTCCATTGACTAAGTAAAGCGTGTTTTTTTATTCATAGGCAGTAGGTTTTGATTGATACTGTGCAATCTTTTAATTTTTTCTCAATGATTGGATAAAACTTGTCGTTCTATCCAATCATTGAGCTATAATAAGGAAAAAACAGGGATGCGATTAAAAATATATCTAGCTTTCTTCTTTTGCAGTTGTTGAGCTCGCTAATTTTTTCTTTTCTTTCGGAAGATCAACATCTGTGAATGTGAGTTTTTCTCCATTAAAATCGATTAAGATTTGGCGCGGTTCATCTCCTTCAAGAAGAAGTTTTTCAGCAAGTGGATCTTCAAGAAGTTGCTCGATACTGCGGCGGAGAGTACGTGCACCCATTTCAGGTTGGTAGCCTTTCTGCACGATATGTTCTTTTGCTTTGTCTTCAAGCTTAATAAGGATATTCTTTCGCTCGAGACGCTTTTTAAGCTTCGCCACTTCAATCTCAATAATGTGAGCGAGATTATCTTTATCAAGAGCTTTAAAGATAACGGTATCATCAAGACGGTTGATGAACTCAGGCTTGAAGTGTTTCTTCGATGCTTTGTCGATTTTTTCTTTCATTGCATCATAGTCTAGCATTCCTTCCTTCACACCAAAACCAACTTCTGTGGAGCGACGGATAAGGTCAGAGCCCAGGTTAGAAGTCATGAGGATAATGGTATTGCGGAAGTCCACTTTCCGACCCATCGAATCGGTGAGTTTCCCATCTTCTAGGATTTGAAGAAGGAGATTCATCACATCGGGGTGTGCTTTTTCAACTTCATCAAGAAGAACAACTGAGTATGGGCGGCGTCTAACCTGTTCTGTTAGTTGTCCACCTTCTTCGTGTCCTACATATCCTGGGGGAGATCCTGTCATACGGCTAACAGCAAATTTTTCCATATATTCAGACATGTCTACCTGAATCAGGGCATCTTCACCTCCAAACATATGGATAGCTAGCTGTTTAGCGAGAAGAGTTTTACCGACCCCTGTAGGTCCTAAGAATAGGAAGGCACCAATTGGACGATTGGGATCTTTAATATCTGCTTTACTACGTCGAAGAGAGCGGCACACAGTATCGACTGCTTTCTCTTGTCCAATGATGTACTCTTTGAGAATTTCTTGCATCTTAAGCACTTTTGAAGCCTCTCCTTCAGTGAGTCTTGACATCGGAATTCCTGTATGTTTTGCAACAACAACAGCAACATCATCTTCATCAACGATTTCTTTATGTTCTTCTTTATCCTTTTCCCAATTAGCGAGAACTTGAGCTAGTTTTTCACGTGAGGTTTTCTCTTTATCGCGGAGATTTGCAGCTTTTTCATACTCTTGCTTTCCAATCGATTCCTCTTTGGTTTTGCGGAGCTCTTCAATTTCGATTTCAAGCTGATGGATGTCTTGTGGTTGATGCAGCATTGTGATACGAGCTTTGGCTCCTGCTTCATCGATCAGATCAATCGCTTTATCTGGGAGAAAACGTCCCGTAATGTACCGGTCGGAGAGATAGACAGCGCTACGAATCGCTTGATCTGTATAAAGACACTTGTGATGCTCTTCATATTTAGATTTGAGGCCCTCTAAGATATCTGTTGCCTCTTCCACACTTGGAGGAGCTACATTAATCTTCTGGAAACGTCTTTCAAGGGCTGCATCTTTTTCAATGTGTTTGCGGTATTCATCCAGAGTTGTTGCTCCAATACATTGGATTTCTCCTCTTGAAAGAGCAGGCTTTAAGATATTTGAAGCATCAATCGCCCCTTCTGCTGCCCCGGCACCTACAATTGTATGGAGCTCATCGATGAAGAGGAGGATATTTCCATGCTTTTTAACCTCATCCATTACCGCTTTAATCCGCTCTTCAAACTGGCCGCGGTATTTTGTTCCAGCAATCATCAGAGTTAAATCAAGGGAGATCAGTTTCTTTTTTGCGAGGTGATCAGGAATTTCTCCTTTAACAATCGCTTGTGCTAACCCTTCAACAATCGCTGTTTTACCGACTCCAGCCTCTCCAATTAAAACTGGATTGTTTTTCCGACGACGACAAAGAATCAAAATGAGCCGCTCAACTTCATGAATGCGTCCGATCACTGGGTCGAGTTTGCCTTCTCGGCAAAGCTCTGTCAGATCATGTCCATAAGCACGCAATGCGGGGAGTTTTTCTGATCCTGCGGTTCCTGCTATTGCTTTTTCTTGTCTGGGTATTCCTGCAGACCCCGACATTCCCATAGGAGGAAGTTGTAGATTAAAGGTTTCGAGTTCCTTAAGGACCTCTTTGCGAACCTCTTTTAAGTTGATGTTGAGGTTTTCAAGCATTTGAGTTGCAACCCCGTCGGTCTGTCTTAAAAGGGCAAGAAGAAGGTGCTCTGTCCCCACATAATTATGGTTTAGAGCTGCCGCTTCTTCATTGGCATATTCGAAAACATTCTTAACTTTACCAGTTAAAGCTGGGTCACCATAGACTTGAATTTCAGGGCCAAATCCTACCAGGCGTTCCACTTCTGCCAAAACAGTATCATAATCGACATTCAGGTTCCGAAGGACGTTGACGGCAATCCCTTGCCCTAACTTAATAAGTCCTAAAAGGATGTGCTCCGTTCCCAAATAGTTATGATTGAGACGTTGTGCTTCTTTTTTAGCGAGTTTTATGACCTGCTTGGCGCGGTTTGTAAACTTATCAAACATAATAGCCTTGTATTCTTACTTAACTGAGCTTATAGAACTAATCCTACTAAAGATGAGTCCTTTAAATAAAGCTAAGCCTCTTCGACTACATCCCTCATTCTGTCGGGATAAGCATTTTTTGTAAATTTTAACGATCATCTATTTTTTTTTATCTCTATTTGTGATACGTTTTAACCTCTTTACCAGGTGTGATTAGTGAAGTGGAAAATTTTAGACACAGGCAAACAATCCGCTAAAAAAAATATGGCGATCGATGCAAAGCTTCTCGAAGAGATGAAGCCTGACGATCCTCCCATTCTTCATCTATATGAATGGGAAGGAAATGCGGCAACCTATGGCTATTTCCTTGACCCCAAGAAATTTCTTGACGTTGAGAAAGGAGAAAGCCTAGGCTTATCCCTGGCCCGGCGACCAACAGGAGGAGGGATCATTTTTCATATCAGCGACCTTGCCTTTTCTGTCTTGGTTCCTGCGAATTTTCCACACTATTCAACAAATATCCTCGACAATTATGATTTTATCAATAGTGCAGTTAAAAGGGGAGTAAAAATTTTTTTTGAGAACGCTGAGTCTCTAACCCTTCTGCCTTATGAACCCACCCCTTTCGACGAGAGTTGCTGCCATTTCTGCATGGCAAAGCCCACAAAGTACGATATCATGCTAGAGGGGCGAAAAATTGCAGGAGCCGCCCAAAGGCGGCGAAAGCAGGGGTATCTCCATCAAGGAAGTATTGCAATAACCCTTCCGGAAGAAAATTTTTTAAATCAAGTCCTCCTTGAGGGGACTCAGGTCCACAAAGCGATGCTAACGCATACCTTTTCTCTTTTGGGAAAAGATTGGACTCAAAAAGATCTAGAAGAAGTTCGAGAAACCTTAAAACATCAACTTCAAGAGGAACTTACCCAATGAAGCCGAAAACAGTGGTCACCCCTACACGAGCTGAAGATTATTCAGAATGGTATCAACAAGTCATTAAGCTAGCTGAACTTGCCGAACATTCTCCCGTCCGAGGTTGTATGGTCATTAAACCCTGGGGCTATGCTCTTTGGGAAAATATTCAGCAGTATCTCGACCGAAGATTCAAAGAAACCGGACATCAGAATGCTTATTTTCCTCTCTTTATCCCCTTAAGCTATCTTGAAAAAGAAGCCAGGCATGTTGAAGGATTTGCTAAAGAATGCGCGGTTGTTACTCATCATCGCTTAGTTGAGAAAGAAGGTAAACTTGTTCCTGATGGAGAGCTCGAGGAGCCGTTAGTTGTTCGCCCTACTTCTGAAATGATTATTGGGGATATGTTTTCAAAATGGATTGAATCGTATCGCGATCTTCCCCTCTTAATTAACCAATGGGTCAATGTCGTCCGTTGGGAAATGCGGACACGCCTCTTTTTGCGAACCACAGAATTTCTGTGGCAAGAAGGACATACCGCTCATGCAACAGAAGAAGAAGCTCGCGCAGAGACGCGCCAGATGCTCGATATCTATGTTGAATTTGCTGAAAAGATTCTTGCGATGCCAGTGATTAAAGGAGAAAAGTCTGAAAATGAGCGTTTCCCTGGGGCTGTTACTACCTATTGTTTTGAAGGGATGATGCAAGACGGAAAAGCCCTTCAAGCAGGAACCTCTCACTTCCTGGGGCAAAATTTCTCCAAAGCGCAAGACATTATCTATCAAGATCAAGAAGGTAATCAAGCCTACGCTTGGACTACTTCATGGGGAGTGACAACACGCCTCATCGGGGGAATGATTATGGTGCATGGTGATGATGATGGGCTTGTTCTTCCGCCTCGTATTGCTTCTGCTCAGGTCGTGATTCTCCCTCTTTTCCACAAGATAGAAGCTAAAGAAAAAATCCTCTCTTATTGCAAGGATCTTCAACAAAAGCTCCAAAAGATCGTCTATCACGATAAGCCAATGACTGTTCATCTTGATAATCGAGATATCCGTTCAGGGGAAAAAGTCTGGGGATGGATTAAGAAAGGAGTCCCCATCCGCGTTGAAGTCGGAGCGCGTGAGCTCGAAGGAGGGGTCCTTTCTATCGCGAAACGGAATAAGGGGCACAAAGACTTTGAAAAGCAATCAGAAGAAGAGCTACTCAATTCTATTGTCACCCAACTTGATGACATTCAAGATGCTCTCTATGCCAAAGCAAGAACCTTCCGCGACTCCCATATCAAAGAGATCAATACGAAAGAAGAGTTCTACGACTTCTTCAAAAATGAGTGTGGTTTTGCAAGTGCTCACTGGTCAGGGGATCCTGCTATCGAAGAGGTGGTTCAAAAAGATCTCAGCGTGACGATCCGTTGTATTCCTATAGATGGAGAAAAAGAAGAAGGAACCTGTCCCTTTACAGGGGAGCTCAGTCCTCAAAGGGTCATTTTCGGAAAATCGTACTAGATACTATGTGACACTCTCAACTCCCTAAAGGGGATGAGCTTCTAAAAAATCCTTCTCGAGGAAGTTCAGAAAGGACTCAAGCAATTGATCTATGAATATGCCGAGGAGAACGGATTAACGGATTGTCTATTATTGCAATTGAAACAGATATTGACCACGTTCACGTTTTTGTGTCTGCACCTCCCAGGTATTCTCCAACTTTTATTGCCAATTTGTCGAAAGGTTATATTTCAAGAATATTATGTCTCAAATTTCTTTTTCTCAAAAGAAAGTGCGGGAAAGACAAACTTTGGACTTCTCCTATTTTTGACATCCTCTCCTCCCTAAAGGAATGGAATGCGTGAGAAACTATCCCACGAGTAGGTTTGTATCGCTACTTCCTACTGGTTCCTGCTTCATCGAAGGTTCCAACGAATCTACTCCACTTTCCGACTTCCAGAGCAACGCTTTTATTGGTGAAACGCATGCCATGGTTCTGCCTAATCTGCATATCAACGGTGAGCTTTATCAAGCAGGATGGCATGATATGAAGCCTTCCGGTAAACGACTTTGATGGGCTGGAGGGTGCTTTTTTCATCGAGACCTTGAAGGAATCGCTATCTACAACTGCTAAGGTTTGGAGGCAATAATGGGAGACGTGAATGATTGCGATATCATACGTTCCGCCATTAAAAAGATTCACCTCAAAATAGAGTGGGCAAACAATCTCACAGCACTTAAGGATGTCCTGGATGAGAACCAAATAGAGGTCGTATTAAAACTTATCTATCTGCTCAGAAGATGATTAACGGATAAGGTAGCATTCAAAGCACCACCTTTCCTTTTGGTTTGAGAAGAGAAAGGTTTCCGTCCTCGCCGTTATTTTGGCAAACATTCCATCTGTGTTTATGAAAGAACTTGAGGATATTCAAGAACTATTCCGTCTTTGCTAAGAAAATACAATATCGCTGCAAGGGCTTTCTTTATGACTACTGAGTTCTTTACTCTTTGATCCCCATCAATTTCAGCTTTCAACAGTCCCATTATCCAAATTGCTGCCGGAATCCGTTGGGAAACGTGGCTTTCCGGTGATGATTATCATGTGTTGATCCAAAGCTCATTTTGGGCTCACTCCATTGGACGCCTTTCCAACAGCGATTACTTGACGACACTATCTAACCTCTTCGATCGTCTCCTTCTTTTTGCGGTGTGACTTTTGCCGGATGGTTTCAAGATAGGTAAAGATAATCGGAGTAAAGTAAAGGGTGAGGATTTGAGAGACAATCAATCCTCCTACAATCACCATTCCCAGTGTGCGACGGGATTGGGCGGTTGATCCACCGACTCCCAATGCAATCGGAATCGCTCCCATCATTGCCGAGAAGGTGGTCATCAAAATCGGGCGGAATCTTGTCATGCAGGCTTCATAGATTGCTGTGTGGAGATCTTTTCCTTCGTGGATCCCTTCATTAGCAAAATCAACGAGCATGATTCCATTTTTCAGGACAATTCCGAGGAGCATAATGATGCCGATGAAGGCATAGAGGGATAAAGGCTCACCAAAAATCATGAGTGTCAGAATAGCTCCAAAAGCTGCAGGTGGCAGGGCTGACATCACAGCGAGAGGATGGATAAAGTTTTCATAGAGGATTCCGAGGATGATATAGATCATGAAAATGGCGATGATAAAAAGAAAACCGAGACTTGCAAAGGATTGTTTAAAGACTTGTGTGGATCCAATTTGAATCGGATACACATCGCTGGATAAGTTGTTTTCGGCAATTTCATTGATTGTATTTAACGCTGTTTCAAGTGGGATATGTGGGGCAACATCGTAAAAGATATTCACTGCGGGAAGGGTGTTGATATGTGTGACAGTCAGGGGGCCAATGTTTTCTTCCCAGCTGGCAACAGAGGAAAGAGGAATTTGAGTCGAAAAAGAGGTATTGACATTGTTATTTTCATTGGGATCATTAATCTGTGTTTTGGTACTTGCTGAGATATAGAGTTTGTCTAGGACGCTGGGATTTCTATAAGCACTTGGAATGGTTTCAAGGATGACATCATATTGATCGGATTCGCCATTGATTTGTGAGATTTTCCCACCTGAGTAAGTGTAAGTAAAGGCTTCTTCGATTGCTTTGACTGACACATTTAAATCGTAGGCTTTATCTCGATCGATATTAACATTAAGGTAGGATGCTTGGTTATGCATATCGCTAACGACTTGTTGGAACATGGTGTTTTGCCGCATCGCATCGACAATTTTTTGACCATCTGCATAGAGATTTTTGCTATCGAGACCTTGCAGAGTGTATTGATAGTTCCCCATATTCATCGATGTTCCAACATCGAGGTTAATCAATGGAAGCGGTCTTAAGAAGACCCTCACGCCTGCGACCTCTTGGAGTTTGGGTAAAAGCTCTCTGACCACTTTTTGCATTTTTTCCCGTTCTTTATAGGGTTTTAGCCGTATAAACATAAGGGATTGATTACTATGGGGAATTGCTCCTACGGCTGCAAACTCTAGCACATTGGGATCTTGTCGTATAATTTCAGAAATTTCTTCTTGATATTTGATCATTTTATAGGGGGATGTGTCATCGGAAGATAGAGCAAAACCATTGAAAAACCCCAAGTCGTCTGGAGGGATAAAGTCGGTTGGTAGAGACATTCCAAAATAAAGAGTGGCTACAAAGGATCCAATGCCCACCAGTAAAGTTGTAAACCGGTGTTTAAAGACGATATTCAGCCCTTTTTTATAGATGTTTAACAGACCTGTGTTTATCTTTTTCGAGATTCGTTCAATGAGATTCAGCTTTTTATCGTTTCTTTTTGGAACGATAAAGCGACTACAAAGCATCGGAGTTAGAGAGAGAGAAATAAATCCTGAAATGAGAACAGCAATGACAATTGTGATTGCAAACTCTCTGAAAACTCTTCCCATGATTCCAGTCATAAAGACCATGGGGATAAAGACAGAAGCAAGGGAGAGGGTCATCGATAGGATGGTGGAACTGATTTGTCTTGATCCGCTAAGGGCTGCATCCCAACAACTTGTTTTTCCCATTTCACCATGGCGATGGATATTTTCAAGGACAACAATGGCATCATCCACAAGGAACCCAATGGAAAGGGTAATGGCAAGAAGAGAAAGGATATCTAAGCTGAAACCAACTAAGAACATGATGGCAAAGGTTCCTACTACGGACATTGGAAGAGCGAGAAGGGGAATTACAGTATCTTTTACTTTTCCAAGATAGAAGAGGACGACTAAAATCACGAGGAGGAAAGCGATGGATAAGGTAAACTGGACGTCATGAATGGATTCCATGATGAAAACCGATTGGTCAAAGAGTGTTTCGATTTGGATGGATTCAGGAAGTTCCCACTTGAGTTGATCTAAGAGTTCTTTCACTCCATCGATCACTTTAATGGTATTTGCACCAGATTGTTTGATGACTGCAATGACGACGCAGGGCTTGGAGCTCTCTTTTGTAATATAATTGAGAGAGTATTTATCGCTTTGGAGGGAGTTTAATGCTTGCCCCATATCTTTGACTTTAAGAAGGGCATGGTTATTGTTACGGACGATGAGTTCATTATACCCTTCTGCTTTTTCTATTTGTCCATCAACAGTAATGGTATACTCCATATCAGGGCCATATAGGTTGCCGACCGGCAGCTTTGGGTTGCTATTGACAATGGCTGAAGCGACTTCATCGATTCCTATTTGATGGGAGGATAAATAATCTGGATCAACTTGAACACGAACTGCAAACGGAGAGCCGTAGACTTCTACATCGGAGACTCCATTCACCATTCCTAATCTTCGTCCCATTAAAGAGTAGGCATAATCGTAAAGCTCTCCAAGAGGGATTAAGTCAGAGGCTACGGAGATGACGATCACGGGGTTTTGGGAAGGGTTGGTTTTTTTATATGTTGGGAAGTTGGGGAGATCACTAGGCAAGTGAGGTTGTGCTTGGTTAATTGCAGCTTGAACATCGGTCGCTGCAGCATCGATGTCTCTGTCCAAAGAAAATTGAAGAACAATGGTTGAGCCTCCATTGGCACTTGAAGAGGCAATGGTTTGAACCCCATCGATAGAAGTAAACTGTCGTTCTAAGGGAGCTGTCACGGTGTCTGCCATTGTTTGAGGGTCTGCACCAGGATAGCTGGTGCTTACTTCAATGGTTGGATATTGAACATCAGGAAGATCACTAATAGGGAGCGCTTGATAAGCCATTACTCCAAAGAAAAGAATGGAGATCATGACGAGAGTCGTCATGACTGGGCGGCGAACGAATGGCTCCGAACAATTCACTCGTCATCCTCCGCTTGAGCAATACTTACTTTAGCTCCAGGATAGAGATTCAACTGACCTACAGTGACAACTTTTTCACCGGGTTTGATACCTTTAGTAATGACAATGGTATTATCCTCTTGCATTTGCCCAACAGTCACATTCCGCCTTTCGACCGTTTTATTCCCTTTTACAACATAGAGATATTTCCCATTGGGACTGGTTTGTACCGATTCAAAGGGGACGATGACTGCATTTTCAAAGGTATCGAGAATAAGTTTGATTTTGACATATTCATTTGGCCAAAGAATTTTATTTTCGTTCGGATGGGTTCCTTTGAGCTTGATCATTCCTGTTGAGATATCAATCCTGTTATCAATAAAGGTTAACTCTCCTTCAAAGGTGGGAGTGTTCTTATCATCGACAGTGACATATACCTTTAAGTTTTGAAATTTTGCCTGGTAGCGCTGGACTGTAGGAAGATCTTTTTCATTAATATAGAAAACGGAATAGATCGGAGTGATTTTATTTAAGGTGACAAGCGTTGTTTCTCCGTTTTCTAGGATCAGGTTTCCATCACGAATTTTGCTTTCTCCCGCTCGTGCATCTAATGGAGAGTAAATCTTTGTATACCCTAGGTTAATCTTTGCGTTATCAACATCAGCTCGGCTTTGCTTGACAGCAGCATCACCGACAATGACATTGGTAATGAGGCTATCGTAGTCATTTTGAGAAATATATTTGTCTTTAACAAGCTTTGCGTTTCGTTCCGCTGTTTGCTCAGCAAATCGAAGATTGGCTAAATTTTCTTCGAGCTCTCCCTCAACTTTTTCCAGATCGGCTATGTAGCTGGGTTGATCTATAAGATAGAGGAGTTGTCCTTGCTTCACATCAGCGCCATCCACGAAGTAAGTTTCCACGAGTTGTCCGTTGACTTGTGCCATGAGATTGACAACTTCATAGGCTTCCATATGACCTACGGTAGAGATATAGTAGGGAACATCCTTGGATTTTGAGCGCGCAGCCTGAATCGGAATCGGTTTTGCTTCGTGAGAGGCTTTCTTTTTTGAGCACCCGACAAAAAGAAGTAGTATAAAAAGACTATAAACGGCTCTTTTCATCATCGCTTTCCTTTTCTTCAATCAATTCAATATATGGGACTTTCCTCTCATCCGTAGGAGGAAAAAGAATGCCCGTTGCAAAAGCAAGTTTTGTAATGGAGGTGTACCAACTATTTTGGGCTTGGGCGAGTTGGGCACGCGCATCTGCTACGGCGGTTTGAGCATTGATTAGATTAACAATCGTTCCGATTCCAACCCGATACTTCTTAAGATTCACTTTAAAGTCCTCTTCAGCAGATTCGAGGTAAGCTTTTGCATATTCCATCGATTCTTTTGCATAGGTGATATCACTGCGGTAATTTGAAGCTTGTTGAATGATATCCAGTTTGACTTGATCCAATGATGCTTGAGTTTCTTCAAGAGTTGCTCGCGCTTTTCTGATTGAGTTTTTGATAAAGAAACCTTGGAAAAGGGGAAATCTGAGGTTGACTTGAGCTGTGAAGTCGCAATGGTCATTGATCCTTTTTTGGAAATATTTCCTTCCAAGTTGAAATTCTCCAGTAATGACTGGAAACTTTTGTAGTTTGGTTGCAGTAAGAGTGGCTTGTATCGACTTTACTTCTGCTTCTGCGGCAAGGAGATCAGGGCGGAAATCATAGGCTTTTACAATCAGTTTATCGAGAGTTTCTAGTTTAAAGGGGACGATTTCTCCTGGATAATCCTGAAAGTAAAAGATTTGATCTGAAGGAAGTCCCATTTCAGCAACTAAAGTGGTATAAGCAGTATGAAGGGTTTGTTTTTGATTCACAACAGCGAGCTTTTGTGAGAGGTAATTTGTTTTTGCTTGGACGATATCAGAAACATCTGCCAAGCCTTGCCGAAACTTTTCTTCCGTTGCATCTAAAGAAACTGTTGCATTGACTACATCCTGTTCGCGAGAAAGTAGGAGTTTTTTTTGATAGAGGTAATCATAGTAGTTAGTCATAACAGTCTGAATCGTCATTTGGATTTGACTATTATGAGACCAATCTGCGTTATAAAGAGATTGAAGAGCTGCTTCACTTGTCATCCGTGTTTGCCCAAAGTCTAGTATTGTATAGGTAAGATCGAGCTCTCCGCCATATTGTGTTTCATACACGATAGTTCGGTTTGAACCAGTAAATTCTCCAAAACGGGTCCGGGTATAATTCCCATCAACATGAGCTAAAATGAAATAGTTTTGAAGCGATTGCCCATATTCTGCAGCGCTGACACGTGCAGCTGCCCAACTTTGTTTTGTATCGGGGTCACGAGACAGAGAAATATCGATGATTTCAGCAAGAGAGATGGGGATTTCCTTTGAAAAGAGGTGGTAATCTTCCGCATCTCTTTCAAAACTTCCCGTATCTGGAATACGCTTTTTAGCCTTTGATGGCGGTTGCCATACACTGTCACTTTTGTGGGGCGCATAAGAAAATGGGTCGTTTGCCCCACGAACATCACAGCCTTGAGTCAACAAGATAGAAATGAGAAATATAATAAATAAAAATGCTTGCAGCATTAAACAAAACCACGCTTTCCTTTTTTAATTAAAGTAAACATGGTTTTTTATCAATTGCTGAATTTTCATCAATTGATTATCATGTTTAATTTTGTGAGGTAAAGATGAAAGATGCTGAATCATTTAAATTAAAGAATTCAGAAGGAAAGTTTGTATCACTGGAAGATTTTTGTGGGAGATGGGTGGTTCTCTATTTTTATCCTAAAGATAATACTCCTGGATGTACAACAGAAGCGGTTGATTTTACGACACTACAAAAAGAGGCCCCTGATGTGGTGATTCTTGGTGTGAGTGCAGATTCTCCAGAAAGTCATAGAAAATTTATTGAGAAACAGGAACTAACTGTCATCCT
The DNA here is from genome assembly GCA_030408485.1 of Candidatus Neptunichlamydia sp. Lineage (GTDB taxonomy): Bacteria > Chlamydiota > Chlamydiia > Chlamydiales > Simkaniaceae > Neptunichlamydia. The sequence continues at coordinate 14,097 of JAUHQH010000114.1, forward strand.
TCTTTCAGATCCTGATAAGGAAGTCCTTAAAAAGTATGGAGCATGGGGACTGAAGAAAAACTATGGCAAAGAGTACGAAGGAGTGATCCGTTCAACTTTCCTTATCAATCCAAAAGGGGAGATTGTTAAGGAATGGAAGAATGTAAAAGCAAAAGGACATGCAGCTAGGGTCTTTGAGACCTTAACGAAGCTCCTTTGAGCCATCCAAACTTTAATATCAGGAAAGAGCGCAGCTTATCTTTCTGTACTTGGAGGATGTGAAGACCAAAGCTCTTGGATTTTTTTGCACCATGTGGGTAAGTAGTTATGCAGCCCATGAGATTCTTTTTTAAGAATTTCTTGAAGAAAGAGGGCTACTGCTCAATTACAGCATGCTTCAACAGCAAGGCGAGTGCCATATTTGTCGGCTTCTAATTCATGGCTGCGACTTCCCCAAAGACAATAGAGTTCAACTTTCTTTTTTTTAGCTTCGTTCAAAAGAGAGCTGAGAGATTTCTTGTTTTAAAAAGACATGGGAGATTGAGTGAAAGGTGTCCTATTTACCCTGGCATTCTGTGATATATCGAATAATCATTTCCGAAGATACTGTACCAGCTGTCCTGACATAGTATGCAGAAGCTCAAAACTTGTCTTTTCCACACTTTCTTTTGAGAAAAGGAAATTTAAGGGGTAATATTCTTGAGGTATAACCTTTTAACAGGTTGGCAATAAAAGCTGGAGAATATCTTGGAGGTGGAGACACAAAAACGTGAACGTGGTCAATATCTATTTCAATTGCAATAATAGACAAACTATTCTTCTCGGCACATTTATAGATCAATTTTTTGAGTTCTTTTTGAGCTTCACCGATTCTGACAGAC
>JAUHQH010000115.1 GCA_030408485.1 Candidatus Neptunichlamydia sp.
AGATGTGTATAAGAGACAGCATCATTGGTTTAAAATGCAAGATTGTTAAACTCTCTCATTTATATTAAATGTAAATTGTTTTTTACCTTAGCATTCAAAAAAGAATCAATACTCGTAGTCCTTCCAAATCAAAAAATTATCTCGGATCGATTTTATCATTTCTAGTTCTAAGTCTTTGTAATTATATACCATAATGTCGGTACTATCATCATCTAGATCTAAAATCTCATCAATATCCCTTTGGTTTACAACATAAATACATCATATATTCACAAAACTAATTTTTATTTATAAAGGTTGCCGGTTCACTGAGCCTACTGTCTAAAAGCTCTGAAGCTTGTCCCTTGGAGATGTTTTGATCAAAGGGAATGCGACATTTAGAAAGGGCTTCTTTTTGTTTTGGAGCCGCCGGATCGTGTTTACGGGCCCATGCATTCCCCGGTTCATCAAACCCTTCCGTTAAAAGTTGGCAGTTAGTGAGAACTTCATATTTTCCGTTTCTAAAGCCGGAAAGGGATTCTAGCCTTTCTTCGTTTGTCATCGATCCGTGTGGGCTTCATCTACAATAGACTTACTTGCGATTTAAATCTTTAGATCCTTTTGATAAAATCTTTTAGAAGAATGTATGAAAGAGACCCAGATGATTAGAGGATTGTTAAAACGAGCTAAACGGAGAAGAACAGGTCATGAGAGCTATAACGAGCATAAGTATTAATCAGTTTTTTGATTCGGCGAATAAATAGGAGGGATGAAAAGATACGGATGCATGCAACAAACTCCCATAAGAAATAAAAATTGGGTCATAGAAGATAGAATACCATTGCTATGTGCCAACCTTTGGAGCTTCCATCTCAATCGACGCTAAACGGCAAAGCTGGTGGAATCATTGATCTATTTTTTATTACGCAACGAGTCTAATGATTCCTTCTATCCAACAAAGGTTTTATAAACCGGTTCAATACCTTTCCAATCTCCATGAAAAATAGGTGGATATTCAAAGTTTTTATAGCTCACACAAATTTTAATAAAATCGAGAAAATCTAAAATGTCCAACTTTGTAACTGCTAAACTTGAAATCCCATTCAGTCGAATCGCTTTTTATAAAAAACTAACTATTATGCATATATACATATTACATATAGACTTTAATTATTGCAAAGTTATATAATCATAGTTTATAAATATTAGTCAAATATATGAATTTGTATGAAAAGCTCAGGAAACTAGGAATTGATGCAGGAAACAACGAAGATACTTCTGATCACAACGAAAAAAATCTCACTCAAGATAAAGGAAAATTAACTATGCCTCCAGAAAAGCAAAAGACCCTACCACAATTGGTATCAGATGATATCATGTATTTACTTAAGGATATGAGAGGGTCCATATTGAGTTGCGCAGGGAGTGTACATCCAAGGACAGATAACGAAAACTACACCCCAAGAGAGAGTGTCGCCTATCCAGTATCGGGAATTCCAAACAGTACCAGGGGAGAAAGTGTAATGTCCACGCCGTATGAGCAACGAACGCTTTACATTAAAGCGGATCAAAAACGGTGGTCTAGGACAATTGTCCTTCATCCAGGTAATTTTCTTTATACAAACAAAAAAAAATCAGAAAGACAATTAGCGTACCAATTCTAAGAGATATTAAAGATTCAATCGAATATGAAGGTGCACAGTGGGCAAAAGAAAACTCACCAGTCATTCCATCCTATGGTGCTGCTATTGATGAAGAGATCTCTTTTCCACATTCTTTCGACTCCACAGTTACAAATCAATTGCAGGAACTGCGGAAAGAAATGTTTTCCCTAAATCTGGGATACAAACTACTTTTGAATCTGGATGATTTGTCTTCCTCAAACAGCCGTATGTACGCATATAATTCTGGTTTCCCTTGTGAAACCAATCCATACTTAGGGCCTCACGAGACAAAATTTGACGACTCTCAACCTCGAGGACCCCTTGTTTTTGTATCGTGTCCTATAGATGACAAGAATCCAAGAGGTATATTAAAAAATACATCAGGAACAGAAATTGTCCTCACTGGTGGTGATATTATCTATCATGTTGCTAAAGATACGAAGGAAGGTTCTGGAATACATTGGATACGAAGCACCATTAAAAAACCTCTATACGATACCCGTTATGCTTTTTGTGTGACTTCCGATAAATATATTGAGGATCTGACAGACGCGCAGGTAAGCAGTTTTGATAACTACAACGAAGTTGAATATAAAATCCCTGCGAATAGTGAAGAAAAAATCTCTTTGTCGCATAAGCCTATTTTCAAAGGATATCACCAAAACTGCTCAAGAGAGATTAAAATTGGGGACTCTGGAGATGAATTCTTTGTCCTTAAACCTCACTACAAGAACCATGCTCTTCATCCTGAATTCTTCAAAGTCAAATTCGAACACCCCAAACCACCCCGATCCCTAAGCTCCGCACTGTGGTCATCTGTAAACGACATCACAGGAATCAAGATGCGCATTATGCATGATCAACCTTGGGCTGAAGGCTGCGTAAGAGGAAATGTATTGTATGTGCGTATATTTCCTTGTTTTGGGGCAGTTGCTCAGAATCTTTTCACTCTTCCAACTGCCGTGGATTTGAAAACAAAAAATCAAGATAACGATGATATTGAAAAGCTCAAGTTCAAGATGCAAAAGCAACAAGAGTTGATGGAAAAGCAACAATCTGAGCTAGAAGTCCTCAAAAAGAAAAAGTAATAGAATATAAAATTCCTTCCACTCAGGAATTCCTTTGCTGTAGTTACCACCCCAAATGCAAGACAGACCTACATTGCTTATTTATCCTCTCAATAATGACTTCTCAAGAGGGAAAGCGCGTTTCGCTTCGAATCACTTCACGGCAAAAAACTCCAAAACGACTATCGATATAAAGAGGGATTGAAAAAGGATATTGTTCAGTTGTAACCTCAATAATCGTCTCACTCTTTTCTACTACTACATGAAAAATCATGTTTGGCAAAGCAATCATCTCAACAGCACGGACAAGCAATTGATTATCAAATGGGAGCGATCCTCCATAGACATCAGAAAAGTGAGGAGTATTTCTGTCTCTTATACACATCT